>NZ_JBEZZF010000008.1:0-129735 GCF_040639055.1 Promicromonospora sp. NPDC023987
AGCTCGATCGCGCAGGAGGTGGAAAAGCTCGAGTGGGCCACCAAGTGGGGTGGCCACTTGAGTGGCCTGGGCGCCTGACACGTTGCGGGGTGGCCCCTGGGTCAGCCGACCGGGGTGAAGTCCCGGGTCCCGAGGAACGTCGGCCGCGCCGAGTCCGCCGCGAACGGCTCGACCGCCGTGTTCTCCACGCTGTTGAACACGAGGAAGATGTTCGACCGCGGGTACGGCGAGATGTTGCCGTTCGACCCGTGCATGCAGTTGCAGTCGAACATGATCGCGCTGCCGGACTTGCCCGCGAGCACGTCGATGCCGTGCTCGTCGGCCATCCGCGTCAGGATGTCCTCGTCGGGGGTACCGGCGTTCTGCATCACGAGCGACGCCTTGTAGTTGTCGTTCGGCGTCTTGCCGGTGCAGGACACGTACGTCTTGTGCGTTCCGGGCATGATCATCAGCGGACCGTTGAACGAGTAGTTGTCGGTCAGCGAGATCGAGATGCTGACCGTCCGCATCCGCGGAAGACCGTCCTCGGCGTGCCACGTCTCGAAGTCCGAGTGCCACGCGAAGTCGCCGCCGCCGAACCCGGGTTTGAGATTGACGCGGCTCTGGTGGATGTACACGTCCGAGCCGAGGATCTGGCGGGCCCGGCCCACCACCCGCGGGTCGCTCGCGATCCGCGCGAAGACCTCGCTGGACCTGTGCACCTCGAAGATCGTGCGGACCTCCTGGGAGGCGCCCTCGATGATGGTGCGCTCGTCAGCGCGGATCACCGGATCGGTGGACATCCGCCGGAGCTCCGCCCGGAACTCCTCGACCTCCGCCGGCGTCACCAGGTCCTCGATCGCGAGGTACCCGTTCCGGTCGAAACCGTCCAGGTGCTCCTGCTCCAGCGGGCCGTCGGCCGCACTGCCCCAGACGACCTTGTCCTGGCGCGGGATCTCGGACGCCGGCCCCTCGACGCGCGTCGGGTACAGGTCGGCGGGCTGGTCCGCGGTGTGCTGGGTCTGGGTCTCGGTCTTGCTGATTGCATCCGTCGTCATACGGCGGCCTCCTCTTCCTTGATCAGCGGGTAGACGCCATCGGCGTCATGCACCTCCCGCCCGGTCACCGGTGGGTTGAAGGTGCAGATCAGGCGCAGATCGGTCGTGGGACGCATCGTGTGCTTCTCGTTGCCGTCCAGGAGATACATCGTGCCGTCCGAGATCTCATGGATCTCGCCCGTCTCCCGGTTCTCGAGCTGTCCGGTACCGCCGACGCAGTACACGGCCTCGAAGTGGTTCGCGTACCACATCTCGGTCTCGGTGCCCGCGTACATCGTGGTCTCGTGGAACGAGAAGCCGACGCCCTCCTTGGCGAGCACGAGCCTCCGGCTGCGCCAGTTCTGCGACTTGACGTCGCGGTCGGTGCCTTCGAGATCAGCCAGTCGGGTGACGATCATTTGGTGTTCCTTTCCTCGGGGGCGGTCCTCGCCCCTGCAGTCCCGGGGCCCACGTCGCGGGACCCCGCAGCGCAGGGCTCCGCGACGCAGCGAGCTGCGTCGCGGAGCCCTGCGGAGTCCTACTTGGCGACGGCGAGATCCGCGACGGGCGCGCCGAGCACCTCGGTCGCCGCAGCCGCGATGATGTCCACGCCGGAACGCAGCTCGTCCGACGAGATCGTCAGGGCGGGCATCGTCTTGAGGACCTCGTCCTCGGGTCCGGACGTCTCGACCAGCAGGCCGCGCTGGTACGACGCCGCGGCGATCTTGGACGCGGCCGTGGTGTCGGGGAACTTGATCCCGGTCAGGAAGCCACGACCCTTGACGATGGCGCCCTCGTACCCGTTGGCGATCCGGCTCAGGCCGTCGTGCAGCTCGGCGCCTCGCTCCCGGGCCTCCTCGACGAACACGTCGTCGGACCAGAAGTGGTTCAGCGCGGCGGTCGCGGTGACGAACGCCGGGTTGTTGCCGCGGAACGTGCCGTTGTGCTCGCCGGGCTCCCACTGGTCCAGTTCCGGGCGGATCAGGGTGAGCGCCATCGGGAGCCCGAAGCCGGAGATCGACTTCGAGAGGCACACGATGTCGGGCGTGATCCCGGCCTCCTCGAAGCTGAAGAAGTCGCCGGTGCGGCCGCAGCCAGCCTGCACGTCGTCGAGGATCAGCAGGATCTCGTGCGCGCGGCACAGCTCGGACAGCGCGCGCAGCCACTCGGGCCGCGCGGCGCTGAGGCCGCCCTCGCCCTGGACCGACTCCACGATGATCGCGGCGGGCTTGTCGACGCCGGAACCGCTGTCGCTGAGCACGCGCTCGAGCCACAGGAAGTCCTCGGTGGCGCCGGAGAAGTAGTCGTCGTACGGGATCTTCGAGCTGTTCGTGAGGGGCAGGCCGGCGCCGTTGCGCTTCATCGAGTTGCCGGTCACGGACAGCGCGCCCAGCGTCATCCCGTGGAACGCGTTGGTGAACGACAGGATGTGCTGACGGCCGGTCACCTTGCGCGCGAGCTTGAGCGCGCTCTCCACGGTGTTCGTCCCGGTCGGCCCGGGGAACATGACCTTGTAGTCCAAGTTGCGCGGCGCCAGGATCCGGTCCCGGAACGTCGTCAAGAATTCGCGCTTGGTCGCGGTGTGCATGTCGAGCGAGTGCACGATCCCGCCGCTCCGCAGGTACTCGATCAGCGCCTCGAGCAGCACCGGGTGGTTGTGCCCGTAGTTGAGCGCACCTGCCCCGGCGAAGAAGTCGAGATAACTTCGGCCGTCCTCAGCGTGCATGGAGCTGCCCGCGGCGGTCGTGAACGTCGCGGGCCAGTTCCGGCAGTAGCTGCGGACCTGGGACTCGAGCTCGTCGAAGATGCTGGTCGAGGACATGCCAGTAGGCATAGCGGTATTCGGGCGCATGGCTCCTTCCACGGTCCGGCCTCGGTGACCGGACTCGGCTGTGGTAGATCGGTTTTCTGCAGTTATGTGGGTTTTGACCTGAGCGCGGTCAGGAGAGCGGGCCGATGCGGAACACCAGCTCCGCGTCGTGGCCGTCCGGGAACGCTTCCGTGGGGAACACGGTCCGTACGTCGACGGGCGCACCCTGGGCCGACGCGAAGGACATGAACAGGGCGATGGACGCCGTGTTGTCCGAGGTGATGGTCGTCTCCACGTGCGTGCACTCGGGGTGCCGCTCGGCGAGGTGCGCGAGCATCCGGGAGGCGAGCCGCTGTCCACGGTACGCGTGGTCCACGGCAACCTGCCAGATCATCAGTGTGGTCGGCTCGTCGGGGCGGATGTAGCCCGTGACGAACCCGCCGGGTTCGCCGTCGACGCTCACGAGCACCGAGGTCCGGGCGAAGTCTCGAGCCCAGAGAAGATACGCGTAGGACGAATTCAGGTCCAGCGTCTTGGAGTCGCGCGCAAGGCGCCACATCGCTGCTCCGTCTGCGACGGTGGGCTCCCTCAGTGCCACCGTGGTTTCGGTCGGATGGATGTGCTTGAGTTCCTCTTCGAGGTTCTGCATGACAAATCGACCGTAACGAACTTGCGCGGAGATTGCACATTGCGATCCTGTGACGATCCCGTTACTGGCGTGTTCACGCGGCAAATGCGCGGTAACGCCAGAGGGCTCGATCTGCCGCTGACCAGCACCAGCACGCGGCTCCCGCGGGGTCAGCGCATGACCGATAGACAGACATGTCACAGCACGGTCACATTCTGAGACGGCAGGCTAGTGTGCCGGGGTGACCGAGCCATTCATCCGCCCGTACCGCGTCGCCGACCGTGCCGACGTCGCCGACATCTGCGTCCGCACCGCCGCGGCCGGAGGAGACGCACGCGGCGTCTACTCCTCCGATCTCCTCATGCCCGACGTCTACGCGCTGCCGTACGTCGACCACTCCCCCGACCTCGCCTGGGTCGTCGAGCACGAGGGGCGCGCCACCGGCTACATCATCGCCGTGGCCGACACCGCGGCCTTCGTCGACTGGTGGGCCCGCGAGTGGACGCCCGGCTTCATCGCCCGCCATCCCGCACCTGGCCCGGCGACCGGCCGGAACCCCGGCTACACCGAGGCTCAGCTCGTGCACGACGGCACCGACCCGGAGCGCATGGTCCGCGGCCTGCGCCACGGCGAGCTGGCGACGCACCCCGCCCACCTGCACATCGACCTGCTGCCGGTGCTGCAGCGCCGGGGCCTGGGCTCGCGCCTCATCGACACGCTCCGCGGCGCCCTCGCTGACCGCGGCGTGCCGGGCGTGCACCTGGGCTACGCGGCAGACAACACCGCGGCCGGCTTGTTCTACGACAGATACGGCTTCACCCATCTGCCGTCGTCAACCGCCCAGGCCCCGCTCCTCGGCATCCGCACCCGTTGAGTGCGGGGTATTTGCGCTGCCAGATGCGTTGAGCGCACAAATACCCCGCACTCAACGGTGCTCCTGGGCGGCATCCACCCATGCCCGGCGGACCTGCTCGAAGCGGGTGGGCAGCGGCGGGCGCAGCGCGCCGTACTGCGCGTTCGTCCGGTGCACGAACCGGCGCCACGACAGCACCAGCCCCTGCCGGGTGATCGGCAGCCCGGACGCGACAGTGGTGCCGTTGTCGTGAGTGTGGTGCACCGTCAGCAGCAGCGCCCGCGGCACCGAGCCCTCCAGCTCGGCCGCGAGCTCCTCCCGCACCACCATCCAGTGCTTCAGCAGGACCACGAGGTCCGCTGACAGCAGGTGGCGCCGCGGCGTGCGGTGCTTCCCGTGCCGTACGAGCACGCTGCCCTCCGCCGCCCGCCCCGAACGCGCCGGCCCGAGGTCGATGTCCTCGACGCGCACCCGCAGCAGATCCCCGTACCGCGTACCCGTCGCGCGCACCAGTCCCGTGATCACCGCCAGCCGGACCGTCTCCGGCTTGGCACCCGGCCGCATCGCCTCGCCTGTCAGCTCGCGCCAGACCCACTCCGCCTCCTCGAGGCTCACGGGCGGGCGTGGGTACCGGTCGAGCTCCCCGCTCGAGGCCTGTGGTGAGCCTGCGTGATTGCTGGTCATGGTGGGAATCTACGCTTGGCACACTATTAATGGAAGGGGAAACGCCGCGTACTCTCGTTCGGTGGATCCTGTGGACCTCCCCCGTACCATCGCCCGGCCCGTCGACCACGAGGTGGTCATCAAGAAGTCCCGCTTCCTTGCCCACCTCGCCCCCGCCCGCAGCGTCGCAGAGGCCGACGCCGTGATCGCAGGGCGGCGCAAGGCGCTGTGGGACGCGCGCCACCACTGCGTGGCGATGGTGCTAGGCACCCGGGCGGACCAGGCCCGCTCCTCCGACGACGGCGAGCCCAGCGGCACGGCCGGCGTCCCCATGCTGGAGGTGCTGCGCCATCGGGGCGTCACCGACCTGGTCGCCGTGGTCAGCCGCTACTTCGGCGGCGTGAAGCTCGGAGCCGGCGGGCTCGTCCGGGCCTACTCGGGCGCGGTGGCCGCCGCCCTCGACGTCGCGGCCGGGTCGGGGGCGATGCTCCGCCGCGAGCTGCTGTACGAGGTCGAGGTCCCGGTCCCGCACGGGGACGCCGGCCGCATCGACAACCTGCTGCGCGACTGGGCCACCGGGCACGGCGCGGTCATGGAGCCACCCGCCTACGACGCCGTCGCGCACCTGCGCCTGCTGGTCCCCCCGGGGCAGCTGGACACCCTGGCCGCCGACGTCGCGGCCGCCTCGTCGGGGGCCCACTCCCCCGCCGTCGGCGATGCCCGCGTGGTCGACGTGCCGATACGTCCGTAGCGACCCCAACACGGTGCATCGCATCGTCGGCGTCTCGCGTGCCGAACGTCGGGGTGGGCGGTCAGGAACCGACCACCACCGCGCGGACCGCCTGGCCGACCTCGTCCCACCAAGGGGCGGCCCGCACCGAGCCACGGTGCCCCCTGGCGAGCTCCCTGGCCCGGACGAGCCCTGCGGCATCGACGACGCCCCGGTAGCGGGCGCTGTCGATCACGGCGATCGCCGTCCGACGGTCCAACGTCGGGACGGCCTGCGCCAGGGCCCGCTCCGGTTCCGTGTACCGGAGCCCGTTCCGTTCGAAGTGGCGGTCACCCAGGTCCACCTGCCGGATCACGACGTGCTCGGCGCTCCGCCCGTACCGGCCGTTCAGGTACGCCATCTCAGGGACGAACTGCCATGGGACGCCGTGCAATCCGGCCACCACGAGAGCGGCCTGTCCCAGAGCCACCGAGCCAGGACCGGCGAGCAGCTGCGCCAACCACACCTTCCAGAGCCGGACGTGGTCGTACTCGCGTGCGGCGATCCGGCCGGCGATGCCGGTCCCGCAGGTATCCACGATGCCCCGGGCGACGCGACGCAGGGTCCCCGCCGCGACGAGCCGGGCCCGGCGTCCCCGGTCCACGCCGTGCGCGTCGCACTGGGCGATGGTCAGGAGGCCCTGTTGTCCGGCCGCCAGGAGCAGCAGCTTCCTCGGCAGGGCAGGGCAGGGAGGGGACGAGACATGGGGACAGTCGACATCGTCGGACGACGCGTCCGGGGCCGACCGGACGTTCCTGGGGACGGGTCGAAGGATCGCCTGCCTGTGGTCGCGCACCGGCCCCCGTGTCCCCGGGGGAAGGGCCTTTCGCGAAGGCTGCCCAATCATTTTCGGGATCCCCCCGGCCTGCTTCCGGCCCTGCCGGCGACCCCAACACGGTGCATCGCATCCTCGGCGTGTCGCGTGCCGAACGTTGGGGTGACTTTCCTGGCGGCAGGCGGACCGGCGACAGACCTCCGACGTCCGCGGACTCAGGCAACCCGAGAGGCGGGCAACCGCAGACCCCTGACGTCCCTGACTCGGGCATCCGCCCGCCTGGGAATCCGCGGCCCCGGTCACCTCCGACACCGGGGAACCGGCGCGTCGGCCTTGACTGGCTTCCCGCGCGGGTGAAGTGTCTGGGACACCTCAAAGGACACGCCAGGCCGCCCCACAGGACACCAGCACCGAGGAGGGACCATGCATCGTCGCATCCGCTCGTCCGCCGTCGTCGTCGCACTGACCGCCGTAGCCACCCTCCTCGCAAGCTGCGGCGGCTCTGCCGAGCAGGACCAGCAGGGGGAATCCATCACCTTCTGGACGCCGCAGTCCACACCGGAACGGGTGGCCGCGCAGGAAGCGGTAGCGGCGCGGTTCACCGAGGAGTCCGGGATCGCCGTCGACGTCGTCCCGCTCGCGGCGGCCGACCAGGACCAGGCGCTGGTCACGGGCGCCGCGTCCGGAGAGGTGCCCGACGTCATCCTGGCCGGCGCGTCGCAGATCACCTCCTGGCAGGCCCAGGGTCTGCTCGACACCGACGTCGTCCAGCTGGCCATGGACGCGCTCGATCCCGCCACCTTCAACCAGAACGCGCTCGGCGCGGTCACCGTGCAGGGCGAGGAGGGCGCCGCGGGAGGCACCGTGGCGGCGGTCCCCAGCGACGGCTGGGTGCACCTCATCGCCTACCGCACCGACCTGCTCGAGGAGGCCGGGGTCGAGGTGCCCACCACGGTCCCCGAGCTCGCCGAGGCAGCGACCACCGTCAAGGAGGAGCTGGACGTCACGGGTATCGCCCTCGGCACCCAGTCCGGCACCGCGTCCGGCACGGAGGGCATCGAGTCGATCTTCCAGTCGGCGGGCTGCCAGCTCGTGTCCGACGGCGAGGTCACCATCGACGCGCCCGAGTGCACCGAGGCTGCCCGGCACTTCAAGGAGCTGCGCGACTCGTCGGTCGCCGGTGACTACGACGTCGAGTCGGCGCGCGCCGCGTACATGGGCGGCGACGCGGCGATGCTGCTCTTCTCGACGCACATCCTCGACGAGCTGGCGAACCTCGACGAGGCCGTGCCGCCGTCGTGCGACCAGTGCGCCGACGACCCGGCGTTCCTCGCGGAGAACTCGGGCTTCATCACCGTGCTGGAGCCGTCGTCAGGCAGCTCGTCGGACACGGCGCAGAGCCCCGCCCAGTTCGGCGCCACCCTCGCCTACGCGGTCCCCGCGCACGCGGACAGCGAGGCGGCACGCCAGTACATCGAGTACGTCATGAGCGAGGGCTACGCCGACACCCTCGCCGTCGCCACGGAGGGCCGCCTCCCGCTGCGGACGGGTACGCCGGAGAGCCCGACGGAGTACCTCGACGCGTGGGGTGACCTGGGCTTCGGGCCGAAGGTCGAGTCCTCGGTCGCCGAGGTGTACGGCGACGACCTGGTCACCGCCATGGGTGACGGCATGGCCGCCGTCTCCCGCTGGGGCCAGGGCACCCCCGATGCGACGCTCGCCGGCCTGGTGGCCACCCAGGGCACGCTGGCCCAGCAGCTGGACCCGCTGTACCGGGGCACTGATCCGGCAGAGGTGACCCAGCAGATGGCCGCCGAGGTGACGGCGCTGCAGCAGGACCAGTGACGACCCGAGCCCCGACGACGGCGGCCCAGCGCGAGAACCGCTCAGGGTGGCTGCTCGTCTCGCCGTCGCTCGCCGTGGTGGGTCTGGTGGCGCTGCTGCCGTTCGCCCTGGTGGTGGTGTTCGGGTTCTCCGAGATCCGGCTGGTCGACATCCCGTTCCTCGGGACGGAGCCGATCGAGTGGACCCTGGACAACTTCCGCCGGGCCGCGTCGTCGCAGGCGTTCTGGGGCGCCCTGTGGACGACCGTGCTGTACGCGGGCCTGACGGCGGTCGGGTCGCTGGCCGTCGGCCTCGTGCTGGCGCTCGCGCTGCGGCGGCCGTTCCGGGGACGCGGCCTCGTGCGCGCCCTGCTGCTGGTGCCGTACGTGCTGCCGGTGGTGGCGGCGGCCACCATCTGGAAGACGGCGCTCAACCCGCAGTACGGCGTGGTCAACGCGTTCGGCCGTGCCTACCTCGGGTGGGACACCCCGGTGGGCTTCCTCAGCACCACGTCGGCCGACGTCTGGGGCATACCCGTGCCGGTGGCGCTGCTCGTCGTGGTCCTGTTCGACATCTGGAGGTCGGCACCGCTCGCGTTCCTGTTCCTCACCGCCAGGCTCCAGTCGGTGCCCGGCGAGATCGAGGAGGCCGCGGCGCTCGACGGCGCGAACCGCCGGCAGTCGCTGCGGTTCATCCTGCTGCCGCAGCTGCGCGCCGTGGCCCTGCTGCTGCTCCTGCTGCGCTTCATCTGGTCGTTCCAGACGTTCGACGACGTCTACCTGCTCACCGAGGGGGCCGGGAGCACCCAGGTCATGGCGATCCAGGTGTACACCGAGCTCGTCACCAAGGCCGACATCGGTAGCGCCGCCGCGTTCGGCCTGCTGATGAGCCTCATCCTGTGCGTGCTCCTGGCGGGGTACGTGCTGCTGTCCCGACGGACGGAGGAATCATGAGCCGGGTCACGAGTGGAGCACCATGAGCGGCGTCCGCCCGACCCCCCTCGCGCGAACCGGCCGCGCCGTCGTGGTCGCGATCGCGCTCCTGTGGTCGCTCGGCCCTGTCTTGTACGGCGTCGTGCTGTCCGTGCGGCCCTACGCGGAGGTGACCAGAGACCCCCTGGGGCTGCCGACGGAGCTCGACCTGTCGGCGTTCGCCACGGCCATGCGGGACGAGTCCGACGGCGGGTTCGGCCTCGGCCGGTTCGTGCTCAACTCGCTCGGCGTCGCCCTGGGGACGGTGCTGCTGAGCATCCTGGTCTGCGTGCTCGGTGCGTACGCCGCCGCGCGCCTGCGGTACCGCGGGCGGGCCCTCACGAACGGCATCATCCTTGCGGTCTACCTGTTCCCGGGGATCGTGCTGGCCGTGCCGAAGTTCGTCATCCTGTCCCGCCTCGGCCTGACGAGCACCCTGGTCGGGCTGCTGATCGTCTACGTAGCGGCCACGGTGCCCGTCGCCCTGTACATGATGCGGAACTTCTTCCTGGCACTGCCGCAGAGCGTCGAGGAGGCGGCGATCATGGACGGCTGCACGCTCGGCCAGCTCCTGGTCCGGGTAGTGCTGCCGATCGCGATCCCCGGCGTGGTCGCCACCGCCATCTACGTGTTCATGATCGCCTGGAACGAGTACTTCTACGCGCTGCTGTTCCTGGTGCAGCACCGCGACCTCTGGACGGCGCCGCTCGGTATCGCGCAGCTCGGCGACTTCCAGGTGCCCGTCACGGTGCTCCTGGCCGGCTCGATTGCCGTGACGGTCCCCGTGGTGATCGTGTTCTTCCTGGCGCAGCGGTACATCGTGTCCGGCCTGGTCCAGGGCGCGGAGAGGTGAGTACGGCGATGAGCACAGCGACAGCTCCGGTCCGGCTCGCCGTCCTCGGCGCGGGCGGCCGTGGCGCCGAGGCCTACGGCCGCTGGGTCCGGGCGCACCCGGACCGCGCCCGGGTCGTGGCGGTCGCAGAGCCGGACCCCGCCCGCCTCGACGCCCTGGCCGGCACGACGGCGGCTCGCTACGCCGACTGGCGCGGCCTGGTCACGGACCTGGGGCGGCTGCGGCCCGACGCCGTGGTCGTCGCGCTCCCTGACGCACTCCACGTCGCCGCCGCCACGGCCGTGGCCGACGCCGGGCTGCCCATGCTGCTGGAGAAGCCCGCCGCCCCCACGCTGGCCGGCCTCCTCGACCTGGCCCTCGTGGTGCGCCGGACGGACGCCCGCATCGCCGTCGGGCACGTGCTGCGGTTCGCGCCGTTCTGGCGTGCCGTGCGCGCCGTCGTCGCCGCCGGGGCCCTCGGCGACCTCGCGACGATCGAGGTACGCGAGAACATCGGGTTCTGGCACTTCGCGCACTCGTTCGTGCGGGGGAACTGGCGCAGCGCCGCGATGTCGAGCCCGATGGTGCTCGCCAAGACGTGCCACGACCTCGACCTGATCCGCTGGCTCGCGGGCGCGGCGCCCCGGACGGTCTCGAGCGAGGGGTCGCTGCTGCACTTTCGCCCGGAAAACGCGCCCGACGGCGCACCCGCTCGCTGCACCGACGGCTGCCCCGCCGCCGCGGACTGCCCGTTCTACGCGCCCCGCTACTACGTCGACGCCCTGCGGGACGTCACGGGCCATCCGGTCATGATGCTCGGCGACGACCTGTCCCCCGCCGGCCGTCTCGCCGCCCTGCGCCGCGGGCCGTACGGGCGCTGCGTCTACCGGAGCGACAACGACGTGGCCGACCACCAGCAGACGCTCCTGCGGTTCGGCTCCGGGCTCACCGCGACGCTCACGGCCAGCGCGTTCACCGCCGAGAACACGCGGCACCTGGCGATCACCGGCACGCGCGGGCAGCTGCACGGGCACATGGAGTCGGGCGAGATCCGCGTCGACCTGTTCTCGCCGTCGGGCCGGCTGCCCGACGCCCTGGTCGGCCCGGACGCCCCGCCCGACGTCGAGCTGGTCGCGTCCGGCACGGACGGACCGCTCGGGCACGCGACCCACACGCTCGTCGCCCGGCCGGTCCGGGACACCCGGCCGGAGGGCGGGGCGACCGGCGGGCCGGAGGGCGGGGCCGGCGGGCCGGAGGCCGGGCCCGCCGGGCGCGGCGGTCACGCCGGCGGCGACGGCGCGCTCATGGACGCGTTCTGTCGTGCGGTGGTCGACGGCACCGTCGGTTCGGGCGAGCTGTCGTTCTGGACCGCGCTGGACAGCCATCTCATGGCGTTCGCCGCGGAGGAGTCCCGCACGGGCGCGGGTGTCGTGGACTTCGGGGCCTGGGCCGCCACGGTGCTGGATCCGCTGGACCGGGAGGCGCCATGAGCGGGACGGGCGGGAGCCCGACGGGCGCTCCGATTCCCGCACCGTGGGCCGAGGCCGTCGGGGGTGTCGCCGAACGGGCCGGCCTCGACCGGCGGCTGGTCACGGTCGAGCGGCTGGTCGACGGGCCGCCCGGGACTGCGCAGCCTGGCACCGCGTCGCCCAGCACCGCCGACTACCGGGCCGAGGCCGGCCGGCTCACCGTCCGCGGAACCGACGCCGTGGCCGCGTCGGTCGCGCTGGCCCGGTATGTCCGGGCGCACCTGGGTACACGACTGAGCTGGCAACGGCCCTACGTGGGCAAGAGCTCGCTGCCGGACGCTCCTCGCACCACGATCTCGTCGCCGCACGAGGTGCGGTACTACCTGAACGTCGTGACCTTCGGGTACTCGGCGCCCTTCTGGGGCTGGGACCGCTGGGAGCGCGAGATCGACTGGATGGCGCTGCACGGCGTCACGCACCCGCTCATGCTGGTGGGACACGAGGCGGTGCTGGGCGAGACGTTCCGCAGGGCCGGGCTGCCCGACGCCGAGGCGGCCGCCTGGCTGGGCGGCGCCGCACACTTCCCGTGGACGTTCATGGGAGGCATGCACTCGTTCGGCGGGCCGCTGCCGTCGCGCTGGGCCCAGCGGCGCGTGGAGCTGGCCCGGCGTGTCCTCGGCCGCATGCGCGAGCTCGGCATGACGCCGGTGCTTCCCGCGTTCGGCGGCCACGTCCCGCCGGCCCTCGTGCGCCCGCGCCCTGGCAGCGCGCACCACGCCTCCGAGTACCCGGCCGGCGAGATCGAGTGGCAGGGCTGGCGCATCCCGGTCCTGCACCCGGGCTCGGCACGCTTCCAGGAGCTGTTCGCGTCGTTCGCGCAGGTCCAGCGCGAGCTGCTCGGCCCGGGGTCCGGGTACTTCGCGGTCGATCCGTACATCGAGTCGGTCCCGCCGTCGGGCGACGTCGAGTACCTGCGGGCCGCGGGACGCGGCACGTACCGGGCCCTGGCCGCCGCTGACCCCGACGCGGTCTGGGTGCTCCAGGGCTGGCCCTTCCACTACAAGGGCGCGTTCTGGACGCCGGACCGCGTGGCCGCGTACCTGCGCGACGTGCCCGCCGACCGAACGCTCGTCCTCGACCTCTGGGGCGAGCACGTGCCGCTGCACGGCGCCCTCCTCGCCGACGGCGCCCCGCTCGCCGGGCGGCCCTGGGTCTGGTGCGCGCTGCACAACTTCGGGGGCAGGCCCGCGCTGTTCGGCGACCTGCGCGGCCTCGTCCGGGACATGCGCGCCCTGCTGGACGGCGTCCCCCACCTCCGTGGCGTCGGGCTGGCCCCGGAGGCCATCGAGAACAACGAGGTCTTCTACGAGCTCGCGACCGACCTCGCCTGGGACGACGCACCGCTCTCCCCCGCGGACCTCGACGTCTGGCTCGACCGCTTCGTCCTGGACCGGTACGGGCTGTCCGACCCGCATCCGGGCACGGAGTCGGAGCCAGGAACGGAGCGGAGCGGGCCGTCGGGGCTGATCGGTGCCGTACGTGAGAACCCGGCACAGACAGCGCTACGCGCTTGGCACACTATTAATTCCACGCTCTACGGTCCCGGCCGCACCCGCTCCAGTCCGACGCCCGTGATCGCCCGCCCCTGGGCCGCGGCCCTCCCGTTCCCCGCCCAGCGCAGCGCGGGCGAGGCGATCCCTGGCGGCACGACGGCGGACGGCGGCGCGGCGGGCACCGAGCCGCCCACGCCGTCGTCGAACGTGGACGCCGAGAACGATCCCGCGATCCCGGCCGCGCTCCCCCGCCTCGCCGAGGCGGTACGGGACCTCATCGAGGTCCGCGACACCCTGCCGGGCCCGACGCCGGGCTCCGCAGCCGACCCGGCCCGCGACGTGCTGAGCGCCGACATCGCCGAGCTCACCGGCCACGTCCTCGCACAGGGCACCCGGGTGCACGTGCGCGGCATCCTGGCGGCGGCGCGGGACGGCGACCCGGACGGCGTCCGCGCCCACATGCGCCGCCTGCGCGTCGACCTGCTGACGCTCGACGACCTGGCGGGCGCCCGCACCGAGACCCGGGTCGCCACCTGGGTCGACGCCGCCCGCGCCTGGGGTGACACCGACGCCGAACGGGCCGCCATGGAGCGCGAGGCGCGGAGCCTGGTCAGCGTCTGGGGTGAGCAGCACAACGGCCTGCACGACTACTCCGGCCGGCACTGGCAGGGCCTCGTCCAGGGCCTGTACCTGCCGCGCTGGCAGGCATGGGCGGACTGGCTGGCCGACGCCGCGGCCGTGGGCCCGGTCCCGCCGGACGCCGACCCGAGCGCGCTCCGCGAGCGGATCGTCGCGCTCGAGGAGGCCTGGCGGGCCGACACGATCTCGGGGCGGCCGGAGCCCGGTCCGGGCCCGGGCCGGGGCCCAAGCAGGGATGGTCGGTAGAACGTCAGGTATTCGGCACCTCGGAATGCCGATCACCTGACGTTCTACCGACCACACTCGGTGCCTTCCCGGGCAGCCGGACGCTTCCGGGCAGCCGGGCTCAGAAGCCTTCCGGGCCCACCGTCGCGCCGTCGGGCACCGTGCCGCCGTCGCCCGCGAGCTCCGCCTTGCCCTCGACCCGCACGCCCGCTCCGAAGGTCCAGTCGCCTCGCACGGTCAGGGAGTCGGCGTCCCGCAGCGACGGCGCGCCCGCTGCGAACCGCTCGGTGAAGCCGTCGATGAGCTTGTAGTGCGCCTTGTCGAGGTCCACGAGCGGCGCGAGGGCCTGCGCCTCGAGGCGGTAGTCGGGCGTCAGGTCGTAGACGTCCGAGCGCAGCACGAGCAGGTCGTTGGTCGTCTTCACCGGCAAGAACCGGGACCGCTCCACCTCGATCGCCGTCGCACCCTCGAAGACGCCGACCGCGGCGCCCATCGCGGACTCGATCTGCACGACCTTGGGCGACGACGAGTCCGCCGGGTCTACCGTCTTGTCGTTGCGGATCAGCGGGAGCTCCAGCACCCCCGACGTCCGCTCGAGCTCTGCGGCCAGCGCCTCGAGGTCGAACCAGAGGTTGTTCGTGTGGAAGAACGGGTGGCGCGTGGCGTCGAGGGAGGCGGCGACGTCGTCGGGGTGGGTCTGCGCGGTCTCGCGCTGGACCATCCGGCCGTCGGCCTTGCGGATCACGAGCTGGCCGCCCTTGACGTCGGCGGGCGTCTTGCGGCACAGCTCGGCGGCGTACGGGGCACCGGACGCGGCGAACCAGCCGGCGATCGTGGCGTCCGGCGTGGCGCCGAGGTTGTCCGAGTTCGAGACGCACAGGTACCGGAAGCCGGCCTCCAGCAGTGCGACGACGACACCCGACGTGTGCAGCGCCGGATAGAGGTCGCCGTGCCCGGGTGGGCACCACTCGAGGTCGGGGTCCTTCTCCCAGGTGACCGGCGTGAGGTCGGCGGTGAGCAGCTTGGGCTCGCGATTCTGCAGGAAGTCGACGGGCAGCCCGTCGACGGCGATGTCCGGGTAGCGCTCCAGCGCCGCGAGCGAGTCGTCGCGGGTGCGGAACGAGTTCATGAACAGCAGCGGAAGCCGGGCGCCGGTGGCCTCCCGGGCCGCCCGCACCTGGCCGACGATGATGTCGAGGAACGTGAGCATCTCGGGCTGGCCCGCACCGGCAGCAGCGCCGGCCCCCGCGTCAGAGCTCGGCGCGACCCGCACCGGCAGCAGCGACTTCGCCTGGTCCATGCCCATGGACGTGCCGAGCCCGCCGTTGAGCTTGAGCATCGCGGTCCTCGCGAGGGCTGCGGCAGCGGAGTCGTCGCCGATGGTCAGCTCCGCGCGGTTCGGGATGTCGACCACCGGGTCGACGTCGTCCTCGCGGATCAGGCCGCTCTCACCCGACTGCAGCAGGTGGTAGAACCGCGTGAACGTCTCGATGGCGGCGGGCGCCACGCCGGCTTCGGTCATCTTGGTACGGGCCTGCTCGAGCCCGGTGGGGTCCGTCATGGGCACAGGCTATGCGAAGCCTGGGACACTCGAAGCGCGGGGTCGCGCGACGGGCGGCTACTCGAAGCGCGACGGGTCGCCGGCGCCCTCGCGGACCACCTGGGGGTAGCCGTCGGACCAGTCGACGACGGTGGTCGGCTCGGTCCCGACGTCCCCGCCGTCGACGACGGCGTCGAGCAGGTGGTCGAGCTCCTCCTTGATGGTCCAGCCGTCGGTCAGCGGCTCGGTCTGGTCCGGCAGGATCAGGGTGGAGGACAGCAGCGGTTCCCCGAGCTCGCGCAGCAGCGCCTGCGTGACTGCGGAGTCCGGGATGCGCACACCCACCGTCTTCTTCTTGGGGTGCGCGAGCCTGCGGGGCACCTCGGCCGTGGCCGGGAGGATGAACGTGTACGCGCCCGGTGTGGCCGCCTTGATGGCGCGGAACGCGGAGTTGTCCAGCTTCACGAGCTGCCCGAGCTGCGCGAAGTCCGAGCAGACCAGCGTGAAGTGGTGCTTGTCGTCGAGCTTGCGGATGGTGCGGATGCGGTCCGCGCCGTCGTGGTACTCCATGCGGCAGCCCAGCGCGTAGGAGGAGTCGGTCGGGTAGGCGACCAGGGCGTCGTCGCGCAGCATGGCGACGACCTGCGCGATGCTGCGCGGCTGGGGGTCGACGGGGTGGACGTCGAAGTAACGGGCCATGCCGCCGAGCCTAGCCGGGTGCCCGGAGGGGCGCTCAGGCTCTACTGGTTATCGCCCGCCGCAGCTCGTCCGCGCTGGCGTTCCCACCCGTGCAGACGATGCCGACCCGGCGGCCGGCGAACCGCTCGGGGTCGGCCAGGACCGCAGCCAGCGCGGCGGCACCCGCACCCTCGGCGACGGTGTGCGCGCCGGTGAGGTACAGGTGCTGCGCCGCGGTGATCTGGTCGTCGCTGACGAGCACGAAGTCGCCGAGGTGCTCGCGCATCAGGGCCTGCGTGACCTCGAAACCGCAGCCGACGGCGAGGCCCTCGGCGCGGGTGGCGTTCGCGCGCTCGACGAGGTTCCCGGAGTGCCAGGAGTCGTGCGCGGCGGGCGAGGCGGCGGACTGGACGCCGATCACCTCGGTGTGCGGGGCGACGGCGGCGGCGACGAGGCTCGCGGCGGCCGCGCCGGACCCGCCGCCGATGGGCACGACCAGCACGTCGAGTCCGGGCGCCTGCTGGAACAGCTCGAGGTAGAGCGTGCCGACGCCGGCGATGATGGCGGGCTCGTTCGCCGCGCCGACGAGGCGGGCCCCCGAGTCGTGGGCGAGGGCTGTGGCCTGGGCGCGGGCGTCGTCGAAGGTGGCGCCGTGCAGGAGCACGTCGGCGCCCTGGTCGAGCACGGCCCGCAGCTTGACTGGGTTGGGGTCGTCGGGCATGACGATGGTGCACGCGGTGCCGGTCAGGCGGGCCGCGTAGGCGACTCCCTGGGCATGGTTGCCCGTCGAGTAGGCGACGACGCCGCGGGCGCGCTCGGCGTCGGACAGGGACAGCAGCAGGTTGCTCGCGCCGCGGGCCTTGAAGGCGCCGGTGCGTTGCTGGTTCTCGTGCTTGACGACGATCGCGGCGTCGGTCGCGCGGTCGAGCTCCGCGTACTCCCCGGCGGGGGTGCGCACCACCGTGCCGTCCAGGCGGGCCTGGGCGGCGAGCACGTCGGCGATGGTCGGGTAGGTCGCCGACGGGAGGAGGGCCGGGAGCGTCGCGAGCGTCATGAGACCAGCGTGACCCGCGCATGACCCATAGGTCCAATACCTGTTACGAAGACTTTCGATCGATAGCGCCTATCTTTCTGGGTTAGCCTGGAGGCATGACCGCAGAGCTCGACCTCACCCGGCTGCGCGTCCTCGCGGCGGTCGCCCGTACCGGCTCCGTCACGGCGGCGGCGAAGGAGCTGCACTACGCGCAGCCCTCGGTGAGCCACCACCTGTCCCGCCTGGAGGCCGACGCGGGCCTCCCCCTGCTCCAGCGCCACGGCCGCGGGGTCCGCCTCACGGAGGCCGGGCGACTGCTCGCGAACCGTGCCGAGGAGATCCTCGGCCGCGTCGAGGGCGCCCGCCGCGAGCTCGACGCGCTCGCCGGTCTCCGCGCGGGCCGCGCCCGCCTCGCCGCGTTCCCCTCCGCCCTGGCCACCGTCGTGCCCGACGCCGTCGCGCGGCTCCAGCAGGAGCATCCCGGGCTCTCCGTCGGTCTCGTGGAGCACGAGCCGCCGGACGCCATCGCCGCGCTGCAGTCGGGTGCCGTCGACGTCGCGCTCGTGTTCGAGCACATCGACGTGCGCCACGCCCGCTCGATGGAGGACCTGTCGCGCTACGAGGCGACGACGATCCTCGACGACCCGGTCCACCTCGTCACCGCGGCGGACCTCGACGCGGCCCCCGTCCCCGGGTACGTCCCCGACCTGAAGCTGCTCGACGACGCGGAGTGGATCGCCGGTTGCGAACGATGTCGGGCCGACATGGTGGCCCGCTGCGCCGCCGTGGGATTCGCCCCACGCATCGCCTTCGAGACCGACGACTACGTGGCGGTCCAGGCCCTCGTCGCCGCCGGTGCGGGCGTGAGCCTGCTGCCGGGGCTCACCCTCCGTGCCCACCGGCACCCCGGGATCGCGACGGCTCCCCTGCCGGGCGCGGTGCGCCGCGTCATGGCGCTCACGGTCGGCCCGCCGGCCCCTCCCGCCGCGGCGCTGATTCGGCAGCTCGTCGCAGCGGGCGCTAACGTCCCACTGTGACCGAGGCCGCCCACCCGAGCCCTGTCGGCTGAGAACAGATCCGGCCCGATGCTCCTGCTGTCCACCTTCTTCTACTCCGCCGGCGCCGCCGTCGTGGCCTTCCTGGCGCTCGAGGGCTATCTGGCGGTCGTCGCGGTCGACGACACCTACCCCAGCGTGGTGCTCGCCGCCGTGGCCGCGGCCGGCCAGGTCGCCGGCAAGCTGCTCTGGTACTGGGCGGGCGCCGGGACCACCCGGCTGCCGTGGCTGCGCCGCAAGCTGGAGTCCCCCAAGGTCTCCGCCGCGCTGACGCGCTGGCGCGACCGCACCGACGGCCGCCCCGTGTACACAGGCCTGGTCCTGCTCGCCTCGGCGTTCGCCGGGCTCCCGCCGTTCATGCTGATGTCGGTGGTCGCCGGCGTGCTCCACGTGCGGATGTGGCTGTTCCTCGGCACCGGCCTGGTCGGCAGGTTCTTCCGGTTCTGGATAGTGCTCGAGGCAGCCGACTACGCGTGGCTCCTGCTCTGAGAGTCGAGGGCTCAGAGGCTCAGAGGCTCAGAGGCTCAGAGGCTCAGAGGTCGGTGGCGCCGTCCAGGGCCTCGCGCAGCAGGTCGGCGTGGCCCGCGTGCCTGCTGTACTCCTCCACCATGTGCACGAGGATCCAGCGCAGGGAGATCTGTCCTCCGCGCCCTTCTCGCGCGGCGTTCCGGTCCAGGGCGCCCGACCCGGGCGGCGGCGTCTCGGCGAGCACCCCGTCGAGGATCCGCTCGGAGGTCGCGACCGCGTCGTCGAACAGGCCGGTGAGCTGTTCGGGAGTGTCGTCGAGGGCGCTGTGCCAGTCCCAGTCGTCGTCCGCCGACCAGTCCACGGTGTCCCAGGGCGGGGCAGGCTCGTTGCCCGCCAGCCGCACGTTGAACCACACGTCCTCGACGTACGCGAGGTGCTTGAGCATCCCGGCCAGGGTCATGGTCGACGGCGGGTGCGGCGTCCGTAGGTGTTCCACCGTCAGTCCGGCGCACTGCCGCCGGATCGTGGCGCGGTAGAAGTCGATGAACGAGCGCAGCATCGTGATCTCGTCGGCGGTCAGCGGCGGGTCGGTCCTTGGCACGGGGGCGGTACTTGGCACGGGGACGGTCTCCGGGGCGGTATCGGGGTGTGGGCTCATGGCGCGACAGTACCGATCGCCAGGATGTGCTGGCTCATGTCCGGTACTCCGGGAGTCGTCGACAGCGCACGGGCGAGCGTGAGCGCCGCATCGATCAGCCCGGACGCCTCCGGGGCGTCCAGCGCCACCCGCTCCAGCGCCCCGCCTGCGGGTCCTTCGACGCCGTGCACGACGACGTCGGCGAGCCCGGCCTCGGTCGCCTCGGCGGCGAGCTCGGCGGCGTCGTGGAAGTGGGCCGCCGGGAACGCGATGTCGTCCGGGGCTACGCCGTGCTCCAGCACCGCCTGCCAGGCCGGCGGGCCGAACAGCTCGTAGCCCCCGCCGACCAGTGCCGCGAGCCGCGTGATGGCGGCAGCGGCCACGGTGCCGCCCGGTCGGGTCACGCGCACCGCCTCGCGCAGGGCGAGCAGCCGGTCCTCGCGGGTAGCGAGGTGGTAGAGCGGGCCGAGGAGGAGCGCGGCGTCGAACTCGTCGTCGCCCAGGTCCAGGCCCTCCGCCGACAGGTCCCTGGCGTCGCCGACGCGCGCCTCGAAGGTCCCGTGCGCGCCGGCACGAGCGACCTGGCCCGCGACCGGGTCGACCAGCAGGACGTCGTAGCCGTCGTCCGCCAGCGGCGCAGCGTGCACCCCGGTGGCGCCGCCGACGTCGAGCACCCGCGCGCCCGGGCCGAGCCGCTGCCGGATCAGCTCCTGGGTCCTGATGTGTTCCACCGGGCCCTGTGCCGTACCGGTGGTGAGCCGGGCGTGCTCGTCCCAGCCCGTCCGCCCGGCGTAGTACTCCTGGACGCGCAGGTCGACCGTCCGCTGGTCCGTTCCCGTTCCCCATGCGTGCTGCCCGGTCCCGCCGCCGCCGTCCTGCGCGCTGTGCTCCATGGCGAGACCGTAGCGGCGCCCTCCGACAGGCCGCCACGTGTTTCCGGCAGGAAAACACTTGGGCGTTTCACCCGAGCCGAATCGTTACGTGTCCAGTACGCCTCTTTTGCTCGGAGTGTGAGCATGGCAACATGCGCAGGGTGCACCTGATCCGAGAATTCGCACCTGACGCCTACGAGTTCGCGCTGTCGTCCTGGTCGTGGATCGGGACCGGTGACAAGACCCCGCGCTTCGCGTCCTGCTTCGGCGACATGTTCCTCGAGTCCCCCGACGGCTGGTGGTTCCTCGACACGGTCGAGGGCACGCTCGAGCGCCGCTGGGGCTCCATGGACGCCATGTTCGCGGAGCTCGAGGGCGACGACGGACGCGCCGAGTTCCTGCTCGAGGAGACCCTGAACGCCGCGCTCGGGCAGGGCCTGCGGCTCGGCGACGACGAGGTCTTCGCGTTCCTGCCGCCCCCCGCGGTCACGGGCACCATGTCCGTGGACTCCCTCGCGCCGCTGCGCTTCGCCATCGCCGCGAACCTCGCCGGACGCATCCACGGTGAGCTGAACGGTGTACAGCCCGACGCCGGCGCGTCCGCGCTGTTCGCGGCCCAGCAGGCCGCGGCCCAGCAGGCCGCGGCGCAGAAGTTCGCGGACCAGGAGTTCGCGGACCAGAAGTTCGCGGACCAGAAGTTCGCGGACCAGAACGCCGCCCGGGGCGGGGCCCCTGCGTTCGATGCGCCGAACCCCCAGACCGACCGATGGGAACCGTCCGCACAGCAGGTCAACACCGGTGCTTATCCGGCCTACCGGCCGACGCCGGTACCGGCCTCCGTGGACGCGAGGCACGACGGTGCCGGGCGCGACGGTTTCGGGCACGACGGTTTCGGGCACGACGGTTTCGGGCACGACGGCGCTGGGCACGACGGTTTCGGGCACGACGGCGCTGGGCGTGACGGTGCCGGGCACGGACGGGCTGCGCACCAGGCCGGCTACGGGGCCCAGTACGCCGCGGGGTCGGAGCTGGACTACGGGTCGGGTCAGCCGCATGCCTACGGATCGGGTGGCTACGCGGCCGCACCTGCGGCCGTGTACGCGACACCCGCATCGGCTGGGGCGCACGCCGCGGCAGCGGGCGGGCCTGGTGGGTACTCGGGACACTCTGCGCACCCTGCGCACTCCGGATACGACTACGTGGACAACTCGCACACCGCCGACTCCGGCCAGTTCAGCCAGTACATCGCCGACCAGTACAACACCGGCCAGGTAGCGGCCGTCGAGTACGGCGGTTCCGCACCAGTGCAGCCGAAGCCGCACCAGGACGGACGCTGGTCCTACGCCTGAGGGCGTCGGGTCTGAGGTCTGAGGGTCTGAGGCGCAGGCCGACGATCGCTGTCGAGTCGCCAAGGCTCACCGGCTCGGGCCGACCCCGCTCGACAGTTTCTGCTCGACCTGCCCTGCCGGTCCAGGCCTGCCGGTCCACGCCTGCCGGTCCGGGCCTGGCGGTCCACGCCTGCTGGTCCAGGCCTGCCGGTCCACGCCTGCCGGTCCACGCCTGCCTGTCCGGCCCCTGGTCAGGCCCGCGGGGTGCATCATGGGACGGCCATGAGCTGGTCATGAGGCGGCAGTGGTGCGGCAGTGCTCAGACGGCCGTGGCAGCAGGGCGGAACAGCCAGGAGCCACGACCGGCGCCACCCCCGGCGCCTGCCGGAGTGTCGGTGGGCACGGCTATGGTCGGTGGAGCTCGTGCTCCTCGTGGGCCTTGGTGCTGGCGCTGACGCTGACGAGTGCTGGGACCGGTCCGCGTTTTCCACAACTTGAGAACTGGGCGTGCGGGAGCATCAGATCGAACGTATATTCGATGCATAGGCGATAGTACCTGTCGCCGAGGGTCATATCGTAGACGACGGAAGGGGCGCGACCATGGTCGAGGGTGCCAACGCGAGCCACGGGCTGACGGCCGTGCTGGAGCGATCACTGGGCCGCGCCCTGAGCTCGCGATCCGCCCTACTACCGGATTCGGCGAGTCGCAGCGCGCCGGTGATGTCATCGCTGCCTTCCTGTAGCTGGGGTGCGGTGTGCTTCGACGGAGAGGGCGTGCTGCCAACGGCGACCGTGTCGTGGCCTGGTCACGGCCCAGCTGTCTCGGTTGTGGCCACGAGTGGGTCAGGAACGGCTGGCGGTGCCGTCACGGCTGACACATCCAGAGCGGGTTTGCCGACGGAGGACTTGCCGGCGGAGGACTTGCCGGCGGAGGACTTGCCGGCGGAGGACTTGCCGGCGGCAGGACTGCCAACGGCGGACCGGCCGGCGGCAGGGCTGGACAGACTTGTCGTCGGCTCAGGTCTGGTCGAGGCGTTGGGAAGGCTCGAGGTTGCTGACCTCGGGGACGACGTGCTGCTGGACGTGGCGGCGCGCTGGCAGGAGGTGGTCTCCTGGGCCACCGCGATGCAGTCACGGGCCCTGGGTGAGATCGCTCGGCGCCGGTCCTGGACCGAGGAGCACAACGCTGCCGCTGCGGAGATCAGTGCCCGGCTACGCGTACCGCAGGACGAGGCGAACAAGCACCTGGCCCGAGGTTCGGGCCTGGCCGAGCATCCCCAGGTCCTGACCGCCCTGCACGACGCGATGATCGATACCGCGAAGGCCGACATCCTGCTGCGCAGCGGGAACCCGTTGACCACCGAGGAGCGCCAGGAAGCAATCACGCGGTACCTGCCGCAGGCGCCCGACCACACCCGCCGGTGGCTGCGGGACAAGATGAACGAGTTCGCCAACCGTCTGCACGGCAAGACGGAGGTGACCAAGCACGCGATGAAGCGCCGTGCGGTGTTCCTGGACCCGGCCGACAACGCGATGGCATGGATCAGCGCCAACCTGCCCGCGACGGACGCCGCAGCGGTCTGGGACGCGATCGAGCAGGCAGCCCACACCCTGCGCCGTGCCCCCGGGGCGACCCGGACCCTGGCTCAGGCCCGGGCCGACGCTCTGGTCGCCATCACGACCGGCCGCCTCGTCGTCCCGCCCCAGGCACCCTGCGCCCCGGCATCCGGTGACACCGTCGCGGGCAGCGCCACCGGGAAGATTGGGAGCAGCGCCACCGGCACGAGCACGAGCACGAGCACGAGCACGAGCACGAGCACGAGCACGAGCACGAGCACGAGCACAGACAGCGGGCACATCGTGGACGGGGCCACGCAGGACGAGACCACGCAGGACGAGACCGCGCAAGACGAGGCCGCGCAAGACGAGACCATGCAAGACGGGGCCACGCAGGACGAGACCGCGCAAGACGAGACCGCTCTGCCCCGCACGACCGTGCCCGCGTCGGGATGCACCTGTGGCGGGTGCACCTGCGACGGCGCCAGTGTGCGGGTGATCCCGGTCAAGCCACAGATTCGCATCACGGTCTCGGCCAGCATGCTGCTGGGTATCGACGACACACCCGGGCGGCTCGACGGCTACGGGCCGATCCCTGCCGACCTCGCTGCGCAGATCGCTACCGACGCGACCTGGCAGCGGCTTGTCACCGACCCGGTCACCGGGATCCTGACCGACTACTCGACCACCACGTACCAGCCCGGCAAAGTCCTCCGTCAGGCTGTGATCGCCCGGGACGAGGTGTGCGGCTTCCCGCAGTGCGACCGGCATGGCCGCTGGGCCGACCTGGATCACATCGTCCCGTTCGACCACGATCTCGACCCGGCCGCCCAACCACCCGGCACGCCCGGGCAGACCCGCGCCCAGAACCTCCAGCCGCTCTGCCGCGCGCATCATCTGGCAAAGACCCACCACGGCTGGACCCCCGTGCGTGATCCCGCAACCGGTATCACGACATGGACCGCACCCACCGGCCACGTCTACACCCGTCCACCTACCACCGCCGCGCCGACGGACGGGCCGGCGGCCACGGGGCCAGCCGACGGTGCCACACCCGCCGTCGGAGCCACAGTGCCTCGACGTGCCGCGACCGGCCGCGTCAGCAACGACATCACCAGCCTCGCCGACGACACCCGAGCACGCCTCGGGCAACACGCACCCACCGTCGGCCACGACACCACCGGCACCGGGGCCGAGGCCGGGACCCGGGCCGAGGCCGACCCGGGCGGACCATCGCCAGGAAGCTCATCGGCCACCCGTGAGCGGGCACGCCCCTTGCCCGACGAACCACCGTTCTGACGGACGACGGCCGGACGCGCGCACGGGCGGGCGGACGTCGGCCGGACGCGCGCACGGGCGGGCGGGCGTCGGCCGGACGGTCGAGGCGGACAGTACGGAGTTCCCGCTAGCACCCGCACCTGCTCACACCCACCCACCCACACCCGGCCCACGTGGTCACGCCGGCCACCTGACGCCAGCCCCGTCACACCCGCCCGAGCTCCGCCACCCGGCGCAGCACCGACTCCGGGACCGGGTCAGCGACGTAGTCCTCGGTGACGGGCGCGTCCGCGACCCGACGCAGCGGAACGTGCCCGGCCCATCCGGTGAGCTCGAGATCGCCCGGCTCCAGCGACGCGCCGCCCACACGCTCCTTCATCGAGGCCTCGGCCAGCGGCAGCGCCAGCACGGCCGTCGCCGCGAGCTCCTTGCGCGTCGGTGCAGGGATCGTCGCGGCCCGCCCCGGCATCATGTGATCCACGATCAGGTCGAGCGCACGGCGTCGTTCTCCCAGGTCCGTGACCTGTCGCGGCCGCCCGATCACTACCGCCGACCGGTAGTTCATCGAGTGGTGAAAACCCGTCCGGGCCAGGACCAGGCCGTCCAGCTCCGTCACGGTCACGCACACGTCCCGCTCCAGGGCCGGCGTGAGCCAGCCCGCTGCGACCGAGCCGTGCAGGTAGAGCGTGCCGCCGGCGTCGGGCCCGTCCGCGTCCACGGCGAAGGCGGCAGGCAGCACCACCGGGTGCGTTCCCGCGGTGACGCCCAGGTGCGCCACGAGTGCGTCGGTCAGCAGCGCCATGAGCCGACGCCGGTCGTCGACCTGGCGCTTGCGTCCGCGAGTCGGCGTCGTGCGTGCGGTGGGTGAGAGGTGCTGCGTCGTCATGCGACTAGCCTGGCGCTGAAGTGGCCCGTGGGCACGGGCCAGTTCGCAGCGAATCAAACAAGCCACTTGCCGCACCTCACCGGAGCCGGAGACCGCCATGCTTCCCGTCCATCTGGACCGCACGCGCGCCGAGCCGCTTCCCGCGCAGCTCGCGGCCACCGTCCGCGGGCTGGTGACCGACGGCACGCTCACAACGGGCGACCGGCTGCCCTCCAGCCGGGCCCTGGCCGCGGACCTGGGCGTGGCGCGCGCCGTCGTGGAGCAGGCCTACGACCAGCTCCTGGCCGAGGCCTGGGTGGAGACCCGGCGCGGGTCGGGCACGTTCGTCGCCTCCGGCGAAACCCTTCCCGCACCGGCTCCCCCGCCCCGCCCCGCCGCCCGCGGCCCCCAGCTCATCCGCCTCGACGCCGGCACGCCCTGGATCGACCCGCGCCACGTCGCAGGCTGGCGGCGCGCCTGGCGCGAGGTCTCCGCCACGCGGCCGCCGCGGGGCTACCCCGACCCGCTTGGGCTCGCCGAGCTGCGCGACGCCCTCGCCGAGCGGCTCGCCCGCACCCGCGGCCTGACCGTGGAGCCGGACGAGATCCTCGTGACGGCCGGCTCGACGGACGGCCTGCGCCAGCTCCTCGGCGCGCTCGGGCCCGGGGACGTCCTCGTCGAGGACCCCGGCTACCGTGCTGCCGTCGAGACGGTCCGGGCGGCGGGCCGCGGCGTCGTCGACCACCCGGCGCTCGCGCCCGTCACCGGCCTGGCCGGCTGCGCCGCCGCCTACGTCACACCCGCCCACCAGCACCCGCTGGGCCGCGTCATGCCCGCCGGGGACCGGCTCGCGCTGCTGTCCGTCGCCCGGGACGCCGACGCCGTGGTGGTCGAGGACGACTACGACTCCGAGTTCCGGTACGACGTCGCCCCCGTGCCCGCCCTCGCGGCCCTCGACCGGTCACGCGTGGCCTACCTCGGGACCGCCTCCAAGTCGGTCAGCCCGAGCCTGCGGCTGGGCTGGCTCGTCGCGCCGCCGGCGATCCACGAGCGTCTCGTCCGACGCCGCACGATCACCCACGACACCCCGCCGTGGCCCGCCCAGCGCGCCCTGCTGACCCTGCTGCGCGACGGCTGGGCCGACAAGGTGGTCCGCACCGCCCGGCGCGTCTACGCGGACCGCGCGCCGCGGGTCGCCGCCGCCATGGCACCGCACGCAGAGCTGGCCGGTCCGCTGGCCGGGATGTACTCGACGTGGCTCACCGACCCGGCGTCGGCAACCGCGGCGCAGGCGGCCGCCCGCACCGCCGGCTTCAACCTCCCGCTCCTGGCGGACTACTGCCGCACCGCACGCCGGACCGGGGTCGTGCTCGGCTTCGGTGGCGTGACCGACGCCGAGCTCGACCACGCACTCTCCGCGATCACCGACGGCCTGGCCGGTGCGCCCGCCGGCACGCCCACCGACGCCCCGGCGGGCGCACCGGCCGGCCCGTCACACCAGTGAGTCCTGCCAGGCCTCGTGCAGGCGGGCGTACTGGCCGTCGCCGGCGATGAGCTCGGCGGGCGTGCCGTCCTCGACGATCCGCCCGTGCTCCATCACCAGCACCCGGTCGGCGATCGCCACGGTGGACAGGCGGTGCGCGATGATGATGGCCGTCCGGTCGGCGAGCAGCGTCTGCAGGCCGCGCTGCACGAGCCGCTCGCCGGGCATGTCGAGCGACGACGTCGCCTCGTCGAGCACCAGCACCACCGGGTCGGCGAGGAACGCGCGCGCGAACGACAGGAGCTGCCGCTGCCCGGCCGACACCCGCCCGCCGCGCTTGTTCACGTCCGTGTCGTATCCGTCGGGCATGTCGAGCACGAACTCGTGCGCGCCGACCGCCCGGGCGGCCGCCTCGATCTCCTCCTGGGTGGCGCCCGGCCGGCCGAGCGCGATGTTCTCCCGCACGGACCCGCTGAACAAATATGCCTCCTGCGTGACCATGACGACGGCGCGCCGCAGGTCGGCCGACGCCAGGTCGCGCACGTCGACGCCGTCCAGCCGGACCGCTCCGGCCGACGCGTCGTAGAACCGGGTGACCAGCTTGGCGACCGTCGACTTGCCGGCGCCCGTGGTGCCGACCACCGCGACGGTCTGTCCGCCGGGGATGGTGAGGTCCAGGTCGGGCAGGACCACCGGGCCGTCACCGTACTGGAACCGCACGTGGTCCAGCCGCAGCTCGCCCCGCTGCCCGCCGTCGGCCCGCGGCAGCGCGACGGGGTCGGCGGGCTCCGTGACGGTGGGCTCCTCGGCCAGCAGGCCCGACACCTTCTCCAGCGCGGCCGTGGCCGACTGGAACGAGTTGTAGAACATGCCGAGCTGCTGCACGGGCTGGAAGAACCGCTTGCAGTACAGCAGCACGGCCGCCAGCGCCCCCACGGCCAGCGTGCCCTCCAGCACCCGCCAGCCGCCGACCCCGAGCGCCGCGACCACGGTCAGGTTGCCGATCAGGATGAGGCCGGGCTGGAACCGCCCGTTGACGCCGAAGATCTGCAGGTTGGCGTCGCGGTAGTCCTCGCCGAGCTTGCGGTAGTCGGCCTCGGTGGTGGGCTCGCGGCGGAACGCCTGGACGGCGCGCATGCCGGTCATGGTCTCGACGAACTTGACGATGAGCCGGGCCGACGCCGTCCGCTGCTCCCGGTAGAACCGCTGGGACATGCGCTGGAACCAGCGGGTGAGCAGCCAGGCGGGGAGGAACGCGAGGGCGAGCAGGAGACCGGAGCGCCAGTCGATGAGCAGCAGGCTGACGAAGGTGAAGACCATGAGCAGGAGCGACGAGACGACGCCGGTCAGGCCGCCGTCGAGCAGCTCGCGCAGCGCCTCCAGGTCGGAGGTCTGGCGGGAGATGATGCGGCCGGAGGTGTACGACTCGTGGAACTCGAGCGAGAGCCGCTGGGTCTGGCGGAACACGCGGCGGCGCAGGTCGAGGAGCACGGCCTGGGCGATGTGCGCCGCGGCCCGTACGTAGGCTCCTGCGGCGACGCCGCCGAGCACGGCCGCGACGAGGTACCCGGCGCCGCTGAGGACGAGTGGCGTGACCGACCCGTCCTGCAGGGCGGGTACTGCCTGGTCGATGGCGACGGCGACGAGCCACGGGCCGGCCACCTGGCCGAGGGTGGAGGCGATGACGAGCACGGCGGCCCAGGCGAGGGCCTTCTTGTGGGGGCGGAGCAGGTCGCCGAGCAGGTGCATGGACCGGCGTCGGACGCTGCGGGAGGCGTCCTTGCCGAGGCTCGTCTCGTCGTCGGCGGCGGCGTCGGTGGGTCGACGGCGGTCGGCGGGTCCGGTGGTGGGCTCCGTGGTTGCCGTCATGACAGCGCCTCCTGGCTCTGCTTGTCCTGGCACGGCTCGTCGGGGCCGCGCTCGTGGTCCTGCTCGTGGTCCTGCTCGTGCGCCTCGTAGTCGTCCTCGAGGCTCGAGATGATGTACCGGTAGTGCGGGTCGCTCGCCAGGAGGTCGTGGTGCGTCCCGACGGCGGTGATCCGGCCGCCCTGGAGCACCGCGACCCGGTCGGCGAGCGCGACGGTCGAGGGCCGGTGCGCGATGACGAGGGTGGTCGTGGCGACGAGCACGTCCCGCAGCCGGGCCGTGACGGCTTCCTCCGTCGTGACGTCGAGCGCGGACAGCGGGTCGTCGAGCACGAGCACGCGAGGCCGGGCGGCGATGGCGCGGGCCAGGGCGAGGCGCTGCCGTTGGCCGCCGGACAGCGACATGCCTTCCTCCCCGATGCGCGTGCTCACGCCGTCGGGCAGGTCGAGGACGAACCGCGCCTGGGCCACCTCGAGGGCCTGGGTCATGAGGGCCTCGCGCTCGGCCGCCGGCAGGGCGTCGGACACGCCGAGCAGCACGTTGTCCCGCACGGAGGCGGAGAACAGCGTGGGTTCCTCGAAGGCGACGGCCACCCGTTCGCGCACCTGGGCGCGTGTCATGTCGCGGACGTCGACGCCGTCGACCTCGACGACGCCGTCGGTCACGTCGAAGAGGCGGGGCGGGAGCATCGCGAGCGTGGACTTGCCGGAGCCGGTCAGGCCGACCAGGGCGGTCGTGGTGCCGGGCGGCAGCTCCAGGTCGACGCGGTCGAGGACGGGTCGGGTGGCGTCGTCGTACCGGAAGGTGACGTCACGGAAGGCGACGTGCCCGCCCGACGCGCCGGCGGTGCCGGGGATCACGGCGGGCAGGTCGGCCGGTGTCGCTGGGTCGGTCAGCGGGTTGGTGGTGTCCATGACCTCGAAGAACCGGTCGACGGCGGTGCGCGCGTTGAGCGTCATCGACAGCGTCATGCCCAGGTCGACGACGGGGCCGTTGATGACGGCCGTCGTGGCGAAGAACGCGACCAGCGCGCCGATCGTCATGTCACCGGACGCGACCAGGTAGGTGCCGACGACCAGCGCAACGGCCTGGGTCACCTCGGGGATCACGCGCAGGGCGGTGGTCAGTCCCGCGTCGGTGGTGGCCTTGCGGATCTCGGTGTCGCGCAGCCCTTCGGCCTGGTCGGTGAACTGGTCCAGCGCGTCGGGGCCGCGCCCGAACGCCTTGAGCACGCGGATGCCGTGCACGGACTCCTCGACGGTGGTGGCGAGGTCGCCCGACTGGTCCTGGGAGAGCCGCGAGATCCTGCGGTACTTGCGGGAGAACCGGAACGCAAGGACGGTCACGGGGATCGCACCGCACAGGAAGATGATGCCGAGCCAGCCCCCGGTCGCAACGAGCAGGCCGACGCCCACGACGATGGTGACGAAGCTGACCACGAGCTGCAGGATGCCGAACACGAGCCAGCGGCGCAGGAGGCCGAGGTCGCCCATGATGCGGCTCAGCAGCTGACCGCCGGGCCAGCGGTCGTGGAACGCGACGGGCAGGTCCTGCAGGTGCTGGAACAGGGCCACGCGCATCGCGGCCTCGACCCGCGTGCCGGGGAACATCACGAGCGTGCGGCGCAGGAGGATGAGTCCCGCCTCCCCCACGCCGAGCAGTGCGACGAGGACGACGGACCAGATCAGGCCCGACCAGTCGTGCTCGCGGGCGCCCTCGGCGAGCGGGCCGTCGGTGACCCACCGCAGGACGGCGGGGATGGTGAGCGCCATGAGGCTGGCACCGAGAGAGGCGAGCAGCCCGCCGACCAGGCGGGGCATGGCCGTGCGGACGTAGGGATGGAGACGACGGATCGAGGCGAAGGTGCTGCGCTCGGACGAAGGATCAGATCGATTCGAACTGTCGGCTGTTTGAGGCATCGGGTCCATTATCGCGCCGGCCGCAAGTTGTTAGTTCGGGTAAGCACCTACCGTGCGGACCGTACGGCCCCGTGCGTACCCGTGCGTACCCGTGCGTACCCGTGCGTACCCGTCCGGAGCCGTACGGCTCAGCGCACCCGTACCGACAGGCAGGTCACGCACCCCTCGAGCTTCTCGAACTCGGTCACGGGCGTGGTGAGCACCGTGAGACCGCGCCCGCGCAGCAGCTCGGCGGTACCCGGAGCGGACGCGGACATCAGCACCGTGGCCGCGTCCAGCACGACGACGGCGCTGCCCTCCGCCTCGGGGACGGGCAGGAAGTCGGCGAACCGGCTGACGTCGTCGACGACCGGCTCGTAGCCGATGACCGTGCCGTCGGGCAGCGCGGTGACGGCGGACTTCAGGTGCAGCGCCCGGGTCACGGGCACCTCGACGACGCGCCACCCGCGCGGTTCGAGCAGCGCTCGGAGCTGGTCCGCGCCGTCGGCGTTCGTGCGCGTGGTGCGCCCCACGTAGACGGTGCGGCCGACCTTGAGGACGTCTCCGCCCTCGAGCGTGCCCGGCTCGGTGATCTCGGCGAGCTCCCGCACGGCGGCCTCGACCACCGGCCGCACCGACCCGACCTCGCCGCGGCGGGCGAGCGCGCCCGGCCGGGTCAGGACCGCGAGGTCGTCGAAGACCACCACCGCGTCCTCCACGAACACGCCGTCCGGGTGCGCCGCGGCCGCGGGCACCGCACGCACGTCCCAGCCGAAGCCCCGGAACACCTCCACGTACCGGTGCCACTGCTCGGCCGCCAGGTCCGCGTCGACCGGGACGCGCTCCAGGTGGGTGAGCTCGCCGTCGGCCAGGCGGGCCGACGGCGGGCGGACGAGCAGCGTGCGGCGGGAAGTCGATGCAGTGGGCATGCCGCGACGTTAGCGGAACGCACCGCCCGCGAGAGCGCGCTCGCGCGTCAGGTAGGCCATCCGGGCCTCCTTTGGTCCCTGCGGCGACCGGAACGACACCCGCTCGCCGGCGGTGAAGCCCATGGCGATCATGCGGTCCAGCGCCTTCTGGTTGTTCGCGTCTGGCTCGCCGACCAGGCGGCGGGTGCCCGGCCCGGCGAAGAGGAACCCGCGCATGGCGGGCCCGAGCACGGTCCACGGGTCGCGGGGCGAGCCGTGTCGTGCGGTCGGCCCCCGGCTGCCGAGGAAGAAGTGCAGCCCGAGGTCGCCCGGCCGCGCGTCGTAGGCGCCGGCGACGGGGTCGTGCTCGGGGAGGTAGGCCTGGACGAGCACGACGGGCTCGCCGTCCCACCGCACCAGGTAGGCGTGGTGGGTGGGCAGGGACTCGACGAACGTGTACGTGTCCCGCACCTCGTCGCGCGTGTGCTCGCCCATGCCCCAGAACGCGGCGCGGGGCCGGGTGAACCAGCCGTGCAGCACGTCGGCGTCGGTGTCCGGGTCGAGCATGTGCGCGGTGACGAGGCCGTCGGCGCCGAAGTCGTGGCGCCACACCTCCTGGCCGCGTGCCCCGTTCAGCAGCCGGAGCGTGGTGTCCGCGGGGTGCAGGCGGTCCCAGTCGGTGACGACGGGGGTCGTGGCGGCGTCGGCCCAGACCGCGTGCTGGTCGTCGAAGTGCGGGCTGCCCGGGCGACCGTCGGCACCGAAGGGCACGCCCCAGCGGCTGTTGGCGCGGTCGGCGAGGTCCCAGACGTAGCGGGCGACGGAGCCGCGGTAGGCGGTGGGGGCGACGCCGGGTGATCCACCGGTGCAGCGGACCGACTCGTTGTTCCCCGACACGGGGGCCGGCACAACTCCCGCGACCGGGTCGGCGTCGAGGCGCGCGCCCGGCACCGGGTGCAGCGGCGCGGGGACGTGCAGGTCGCCCCAGGTCGGCTCGTCCGGGCCGGGCGGCTGCCCGACGGCGGTCCGCGTGACCTCGGCCAGCGCCGCGCTCGCCTCGGCGGGCCCGTCGATGCCCAGCCAGTCGGCCGCGAGGATGCGGGCGAGCCCTGCCCCGACCGCCGTCGGGACGTCGAGCGCCGCGTCGAGCAGCGGGTCCTGCCCGTGCGGCTCGTGCAGGACGGCGAACGCCGGGTGGGCGGCGAGGCGGTGCGCCATGGCATGGCGCCACCGCATGTACAGGGCCGCGTCGGTGGAGTCCGCGTCGACGTGGGCGCCGGCAGCGACCCAGGCGCGCAGGCGCACGGCGGCCGCGGAGGTGTCGTCCGCGAGGTGCGCGACCAGGCCGGGCGCGCCGAGGTCGCGGGTGTCGCCGTGGATCCGGGCCTGTGTCTCGGGCGACTCGGGGACGGTGGCCGCGGCGAGCAGCTGGCGGATCCGTTCCGCGCGGTGCGGCGCGTAGGACCAGCCCAGGTCGTGCGCCTCCCGGCCGGGGCGCACGTCGCGCGGGCCGAAGCCCGGTCGGCCGTCCAGCTCGGCGGACGCCTGGGTCCGTGGCCGCTCGTTGGCGTCGACGGCGACCTGGGTCACGGGGGTCGGGGCCGGCAGGTCGAGATACCCGTCCGCCGGCTTGACGGCGGGCAGCGCTCGGTCGGCGGCAGCGGGGACCTTGCCCGCGGTCATGCTGAGCACCTCGCCGGTGCTGTCCGCGGCGAGCACCCGGTTGACCGGGTCCACCCAGCCGCGGAACGCGTCGGTGACGTCCCGCGCGGTGCGGGCGTGCAGCAGCGCGCGCCAGGACGCGACGCCGACGTCGGACAGCTCGCGCGCCGGCCAGTGCAGCCGCCAGCCGCCCGGCCCGGCGCCGTCCGCGCCGTCGGTGACGACCTCGACGTGGTGCGCCACCGCGTTGGTGATGCCCCACGCGACGGACGACGCCCCGCCGGAGCCCCCGTCCGTCGACACCGCGTGCCCGAAGTGCGGGATGCCGGGCACCCCGGGGAAGGCGAACCCCAGCACGTCGTAGGGACCCGCCGGGTCGGTGCAGACGAGCCGGACCTGCTGGTACGGGCCAGGGAGCTCGAGCGTGCGGTGCGGGTCGCCCGCCACCAGCGGGCTGCCCGACCGGGTGCCCGAGCCGTGCACCGCCCAGGCGTTCGAGCCGGAGCTCGCCCCGGCGTCGGCCGCGAACAGCGCCAGGACCCGCTCCAGCGGTACACCCGGCACGTGCAGGCGCCGGGCCACGTGCGCGCGCCACAGGAGGCCAGGGAACCCGTTGAACAGCAGGTGCGTGGCGAGGAACACCCCGATGGGCGTCCACGGCTCCCACGGCCGGTGCGGCACCCCCGCCAGCTCGGGCACGTCGCGCCCGCCGGCGCGCAGGCCCGCGCTGACGCCGTCGGCGTACGCGGCGAGCCACGCCCGTTCCGGCCGTTCCAGCGCGTCGTGGATCTCCTGGGCCGTGGCGGCCAGCCGCTCGCGGGCGGCGAACCGGTCCCAGGCGGCGCCCGCCGCACCGGCCAGGTCGGCGAACCGCTCCTCGGCCCGCATCCGGTCCGCCTCGATCTGCAGCCCCCGGTCCTGGGCGGTCACCCAGCCCTGGCCGTAGGCCAGAGCGGTCTCGGAGGCGGCCCGCACGTGCGGGATGCCGAGGTCGTCACGAAACAGGTCGAAGCTCTCGGTCTGTACTGCCACGTTTCCCATCATCTCTCTCTTCGCCGATCAGTTCGCCGATCGGCCCGTCGGCCTGCCGGGTTGGCGAGGGTGCCGGCGTAGATCAGGGACTCCGACTGGTTGGTCAGGTCCACCATCTGCAGGGTGTTGCGCAGCTGCAGGCGGTTGAGGCACGAGTGCGCGAAGCGGGCGGCCCGCAGGTCGACGCCCGAGGACAGGCCAGGGTGCTCGGCGGCGTGCCGGTCGATGGTCTCGGCGACCAGCGCCCAGAACCGTTCCTCGGCCAGCACCCCGTCTTCGGCGAGGATGCCGGACAGGTGCCGCAGCACGCCGTCGAACACGTCGGTGAAGATCGCGAGCGCCTTCTCGTCGTCGTCGACGACCGCCCGGATCCGCTCGACCCGGTCGGGCAGGGGCCGGTCGCCGAGCATGACGACCTCCTCGCCGAGGTCCTTCATGATCGTGCGCCGGACCACGCCGTCCCTGAGCACGAGGACGAGGTTCTCGCCGTGCGGCATGAACGCCAGCTCGTAGCGCAGGAGGCAGTGCACCAGCGGGTACAGGTAGGCGTCGAGGTAGGCGCGCAGCCACTGCTCCGCCGGGACACCGGACTCCCGGACCAGCGCGGTCGCGAACGACGTCCCGGCGGCGTCGCGGTGCAGCAGGCTCGCCATCGTGACGAGCCGCTCCCCCGCGGCCAGGCGCGGTACGGGCGACTCGCGCCACAGGGCCGCGAGCATCTTGCGGTGCGGGTTGGGTTGCGCCTTGTTCAACGGAGCGCGGTGGTAGACGTCGCCCGTGTAGCCGACGGACGCCACCTCGCGCAGCAGGCTGAACCCGGTGCCGCGCAGGGTCTCGTCGCCGGCGACCAGGTCGGCCACCCAGTCGTTGATCGCAGGGGTGGCCCGCATGTAGGCCGGTGACAGGCCGCGCAGGAACCCCATGTTCTGGATCGCGAGCGCCACCTTGACGTAGTGCCGTTCGGGCCGGGTGCGGTTGAACAGGGTGCGGATCGACTGCTGGGGCTGGTACTCGTCGGACCCCGGGCCGAGGGGCACGAGGTCGCCCCGGGCGACGTCGGCGGCGAACGTGATGGCCACGCGGTGCTCCCACTGCCAGGGGTGTACCGGCAGGTAGAGGTAGTCGGCGCTGTCGAGGCCGCGGGCGGCGAGCCGGTCGGCGAAGGCCGCGCGCTCGGCGTCGGACAGCTCGCCGGGTGCGCCGGGGGCGCCGTAGTGCCCGGCCTCGGTCTGGTCGGCGCCGAGCGCGAGGTGGGTGTGCTCGCGGCGGGCGGCGAGCCACAGCATGCGCATGCGCCGCCCGCGCTCGGGCGCGTAGGCGCGGTAGTCGCTCAGCGAGAAGCCGATGCGGCCGTTGTTCGCGACGAAGCCGGGGTGCCCCTCGGACATGGCGGCCTCGACCTGCTGGAACGACTCGGCCACCGCACGGGTGCCCGACGCCGTCCGCAGCGCGTCGAGCAGCCCGCGCACGGACGGGGTGTGCCCGTCGGTCTCGCGCTCGCGCTTGGCTGCCGCGGCGGCCAGCGTGGCGGACAGCTCTTCCAGGTAGGTCGCGCGCAGGGCGTCGGGCACCTGGAGCAGGGGCTGCAGCTCGGCGATCAGCTCCAGCGCGTCCACGGGCAGCTCGACGTCGCCCCGCATGCCGGCGGTGGCCGTGCGACGGACCGACGCCGGGTCGACCACCCAGTGCTCCAGGGCGTACCGGCGGGCGGTGAACCGGTAGGTGACGCCGTCCAGGGCGAGACGGTAGGCGTCCGGTGGGACACCGGCCGTGTCGTCCGTGTCGTCCGGGGCGTCCGGCTCGGGCTGGAACAGGCGCTCGTGCGCGAGCTCCGCGAGCGACTTGGCCACGAGGTGCCGGTGGGCGTGCTCCATGTGGTCGGCGGTCAGGTGGGTGGCGAGCATCGCGGGGCTGGGCAGGTCAGGGTCGGGGAGCGGCCCCTCACCCAGGGCGGAGGCCGCGAAGTCGGCGCGGGTCGCGACGCTCAGGGCCGCGCGCTTGGCGTGCGCGCCACGGCCGAGGTCGATCTCGCGCAGCACCCGGAACCCGGCGGCGGCGTTCTTGGCGGCGATCTTCCGGTTGCCGACGTCGGGCTCGACGACGACGCGGGTGGCGCCCAGGCCTGTGCCGGCCTGCTCTCCGTCGGCCTGCTCTCCGTCGGCCCGCCCGCCGGACAGGCAGAAGCGCATGACGGCGGTCATGACGGCGTCGGTCAGGCCGTGCCGGGGTGTGGCGGGCGGGGCCACGAGCAGGTGCATGCCGAGGTCGCCGGGCTGAGCGTCGTGGACGTCGGCCAGCACGACACGGGCCGGGTCGTAGGTCTCGGTCAGGAAGACCGGCTCGCCGTCGAGGCGGCCGAGCCAGGCCGCCTCGTGGGGGCCTGCCTGGACACCGGCCAGGTACTCGCGCACCTCGTCGACCCGCAGCTCGGCCATCTGCCAGTAGGACGCGCCGGGGTGGGCGAGCCAGCCCTGGACCAGCTCGGCGTCGCGCGCGGGGACCACCGGTTCGAGCGTGATCTCGCCGAGGCGGGTGGTCGTGGTGAACGTGTGCACGGTCGTGGGAGCGGTCACCGGGCGACCTCCATGTCGTCGGTCTCGACAGGCTCGACCCGCGCAGCAGGCTCGACCCGTGTAGCAGGCTCGACCTGCGCAGCGGGCTCGACCTGCGTAGCGTGCTCGACCTGCGTAGCGTGCTCGACCTGCTGATCCACCGGCGGGGCGGGCAGGCCGAACTGCTGGAACGCGATCCGGCGCTCGGTCGCGTACGGCTCGCGCCCCGTGACGTCGGCGAGGATCACGGAGCTGCGCCAGGGGCCGAACCCGAGGTCGGGTGCCGTGACGCCGTGGGTGTGCTCCTCGCCGCCGACCACGTGGATCCGGCGGTCGTCGTCGACGGTGTAGCCGCGCGTGACGGCGTACCGGCCGCGCTGGTCGAGGTTGACCAGGCCGGGCGCCAGGAAGTCGGGCACCGACGGGGCGTAGCCCGTCGCCGCGACGATCGCGCGGGTGCGGTGCTCCGCCGTCGTGCCGAGCTGGGCGTGGCGCAGGGTCAGCACGTACTCGCCCGCCCCGCCCGCGCCGTCGGCGTCGAACCGGGCGGCGACCACCTCGGTGTCGGACAGGAGCGTGGTCGGCACCTCCGCGCCCAGGGCGGACTTGCGGTAGAGCGTGTCGTAGATGTCGTCGACGAGGTCGCCGCTGATGCCCTTGTAGAGGTTGCGCTGCTCGCGGCCCAGCACGTCCCGCTGCTCGATCGGTAGGCCGACGTAGTGGTCCGTGTACTCCGGCGACGTCATCTCGAGCGTCAGCTTCGTGTACTCCATGGGGAAGAACCGCGGCGAGCGGGTCACCCAGTCCACCCGGTGCTCCCCCGCCCCGGTCCCGCAGCCGTCGAGCAGGTCGCGGTAGACCTCCGCCGCGGACTGCCCGCTGCCGACCACCGTCACGGAGCCGGCTTCCGCGAGCGCCGCGCGGCGGGGCAGGTAGTCGCTGGTGTGCACCACGGGTCCCGCGCCGTCGAGCCCCGCACCGTCAAGGCCCTCGAGCTGAGAGGGCAGGCGGGGCTGCGTGCCGGTGCTGAGCACCACGTGCTTGGCACAGTATTTCTCGACGCCGGCGGGCGTCTCGGCGCTCACCTCGAACAGGTAGCCGTCCGGGGCCCCCGGGTCGGCGACCCGCACGACGCTCGTGACCCGACGCCCCCAGCGCAGGGCCGGGAGCTGGTCGGCCACCCAGCGGCAGTACTGGTCGTACTCGGCGCGCAGCGGGTAGAAGGACTCCCGGATGTAGAACTGGTAGAGCCGCCCGGTCGCCTTGAGCCAGGCCAGGAACGAGTACTGCGACGTCGGGTCGGCCATCGTCACCAGGTCGGCGAGGAAGGGGACCTGGAGGGTCGTCCCCTCGATCAGCATCCCGGCGTGCCAGGAGAAGCCGTCCCGCTGGTCGAGGAACACCGCGTCGACGTCTTCGAGGGGCTCGGCGAGTGCCGCGAGGCCGAGGCCGAACGGGCCGATCCCGATACCGAGGAGGTCGCAGGCCTTCATCGGGCATCTCCTTCGGTGCGGGCGAGCCGGGGGTGCACGTCGCGGCACGGTGGCTCGTCGGTGTCGGCGAGGGCCTCCCCGGCGAGCAGGCCGTGCGCGGCGGAGCGGACCAGCTCGAGCACGCCCCGGATGTCGGCGAGCGTGGCGTCGGGGTTGAGCAGCGTCAGCTTGAGGCAGGGGCGGCCGTCGATGACGGTCTTGGCGACCAGGGCGCGGCCGGAGTCGAACAGCACGCGCCGCACCTGCGGCACGAGGGCGTCCGCGCGCTCGGCGTCGAGCCCGTCCGGCTGGTAGCCGAACAGGACGGTGGACAGGTCGGTGGTGCCGACGACCCGGAAGTCGGGGTCGGTGGCGAGGTCGTGGCGCACGGCGGCGGCCAGGTCGCAGACGGCGTCGACGAGGGCGCCGACGCCGTCGGGCCCGAGCGCGCGCAGCGTGACCCAGAGCTTGAGCGCGTCGAACCGGCGCGTGGTCTGGAGCGACTTGTCGACCTGGTTCGGCTCCGCGTTCTCCTGCGGGTTGAGGTAGTCGGCGTGCCAGGCCACCGGCGCGAGGTCGCGCAGCTCCCGCACGATCAGCGCGCTGGACGACACGGGCTGGAAGAACGACTTGTGGAAGTCGACGGTCACGCTGCGGGCCCGCTCGATGCCGTCCAGCAGGTGCCTGCGCGTGGTGCTCACCAGCAGGCCGCAGCCGTAGGCGGCGTCGACGTGCAGCCAGGTCCCGACGGCGTCGCACAGGTCGGCGATCGGGCCGAGCGGGTCGATGCAGCCACGGTCGGTCGTCCCGGCGGTCGCGACGACGGCGATCACGATGTCGCCGGTGCGCTCGGTGTCGACCAGCGCGTTCCCCAGCGCGTCGGGGCACATGCGCCCGTCCGCGTCCACGCCGACGGCGACCACGGCGTCGTCGGGCAGGCCGAGAAGCAGGGCCGACTTGGCGATGCTGAAGTGGCTGGCCGCCGTGGCGAGGATGCGCATCGACCCGAGGGAGACGCCCGCGCGCCGGGCCTTCTCGCGCGCCAGGAACAGCGCCTGGAAGTTGGACTGGGTGCCGCCGGAGGTGAAGATGCCGTCGGCGCGGGACCCGGCCTCCGCACCAGGGCCCGGTCCGGCGGCCCCCGTGACCGCGAACCCGATGCGGCCGGCCGTCCACTCCACCAGGCGGCGCTCCATCAGCGTGGCGACGGTGGACTGGTCGTAGGTGTCCACCGACGTGTTGATGGCGGCCAGCATGGTCTCCGCGCCGACGGCGGGCAGCGCGACCGGGCAGTTCAGGTGCGCCGTGTAGGTGGGTTCGTGGAACCAGATCGCGTGCTGCGCATACAGGTCCGCCGCCTCGCGCAGCGCCTCCCGGGTGCCCGACGGCGGGCCGTCGAGGTCGACGGCGTCCACGAGCCCCTGCAGCTCCGGGCGGCTGGCGCCGGAGAAGGGCTGGGTGACGGAGACCAGCCGGGCCGCGACGTCGTCGGCGACGGCACGAACCGTGTCCGCATAGGTGCTCGCGGTGGCTCCGCGCAACAGGGCCGTCGTGTCGTGGCGCGCACCGGACGATGGCGGGCTGGTCACAGGCTGCGGCACTGCGGGCAGGCGTGAGGGCATGCGGAAGGCTCCTCGTAGAGACGAAAGGAACGCCGCCCGGACCGGACGGCGGAGCGCAACTTAGGTTTGCCTGACCTAACTTAATCGCTCGCGAACCCGCGTCAAGCCATGACGGTGACCCGAAACGTGGCAAGGGTCACTCCGGGCGGCCGCCCGTCGAGGCTCAGGCGGCCGCCGTGGTCAGCCGGCCACTGTGCTCAGCCGGCCACCGTGGTGACGACGGAGTAGATCCCCAGCGCCATGATGGCGACGGCGCTGACGATGAGTGCCACATGGATGAAGCGTCCACCGCGCAGCTCCGGCTCGATACGGCTGCGCAGGTAGAGCGCGGAGACCGCGACCGCGGCGAGGAAGATGCCGCCCGCGATGCCGCCGATCATGATCATCACCAGCGGCTCGTTGATCCAGAGGAAGGTCAGCAGCCACACGATCGGCAGCGCGGCGATGAAGACCCGCATCCACCGGTTGCGCGCGCGGCTGTCGGACCAGTCGAAGACGCCGACGATGGACAGAGCGTTGGCCCAGGACCGCGACCACGACGGAATCGCTGCCCAGATCGTCGATCCGAGGGCTGCCAGCGCGCCGATCAGGAACACGACCCGGCCAGTCTCGCCGAAGACGCCCGCGAAGGTCTCGGACAGCGTCAGGATCATCTCGTTGCCCTCGGGGAACAGCCCCTGCGGGTGCAGGACCGCTGCCCCGAGGACGTAGAACGCCGCGGTCGAGACCGTGTAGACGACCCAGGAGACCAGCGCGTCCTTCTGCATGACGGCGATCCAGCCGCGCGCACGTCGCCGGTACCCCTCGGAACCGTCGTTCGGCCCGGACCACCGGGCGTACCCCTTCTCGAGGCACCAGTAGGTGTAGGCGGTGATCTCCTCCGAGGCGACACCGGTCAGGCCGAACATCGTCAGGGCGATCCCGATCGCACCGATCGGGAGCTGGAGACTGAGCCCTGACGCCAGGTCGGCCCCGGAGTAGGCGAAGTCGCTGAACGGCAGCGCGATGACCACGAGGACGGTGACGACCACGAACGCCATGGTCAGGAAGGTGGCGACGTTCTCGATCAGCCCGTACCGGTTCGCGATCAGGCTCGCGATCGCGATCACCGTCACGACGACTGCCCAGATCGCCATGGCAGCCGGCGAGAGCGGCCCGAGACCGAGGGGCAGGAGGATCGACAGGCCAGCGGCCATGCCGCCGATCAGGCCTCCCGTCTGGATCAGCTTGCTGATCGCCATGAGCGCCCACATCAGGAAGACCCAGCTGACCCGTCCGAGCCGCGGCGGGACGCGGTTGTAGCCCTCCATGCCACCCTCGCCGGTGACGATGGAGTAGCGGGCCATCTCCATCTGGACGGCCACCTTGACGATGGTCGAGACGAACACCAGCCAGAGCAGCACGAAGCCCGCCTGGGCACCGAGCGAGGTCGCGGTGATGAGCTCGCCGGCGCCGACGACGGACGCGGAGACGATCAGCCCCGGGCCGAAGAACTTCGAGGAGGCACGCCAGCCGACGGGCGGTTCCTTCACCGCCGCGGCGTCCAGGGCGTACGGATCGCCGGTGACGAAGCGCTCCGGGGGTGTGTTCTCGACGTCGGAGGGAGGGGTGGGTGCGGTCAACGGTGACTCCTGGTCGCGATGGGGCGCTCCGGTGCGCCGAGGGCGCCCAGCACCTTACCCCTGGATTTCACCCGCGGTGATGCGGGGTCACGGAGCGGCACGGGGGCCCGGACGCCGCCATCGCGCGGTCCGCACCTTATGTCGTTGCTGCCCAGACCGGGCATCTCCTGCTCTGCACAGCAGTGCCCGCCACGATCCGGGAAGCACGTCGACGCCCCTCCACGCAGGACGGATCCGGCTCCGCTTCACACGCGCCACTCCCACACCGACGCGATCGCCACCGCCCAGTAGCGGCGGCGCACCCGCTCCAGCCGTGAGGCTAGGGCAAACCGGCCAGCTCCTCTAAGAAGATTTCCCCCAACGGAACTACGAAGCCAAGAATGAGGGCAGCGCCAAAGATCACCACCTGTCCAACTGCAAGGAAACCCGCAAGAAATCGCAGCTTCTTTGGATCATGCGGCAACCCGTCTGGATCAAAAATCCGACGCACCAAGAACCGGTGCTGCTGCTTGGAAACTTGCTCTGCAGTTCGGTCTAGGTGAAATAGGCGCCAGACCCCTTGAGCAAAGTTGAATATCAGAAACACTGCCAATAACCCAACAAGAACTTGCAACATAAACGCCACCCCTCAGCCTCGGATATTCGGCTGTGTGAGGGGTCAATGTAAAGAAAAGGTGCTCTGACCTGGGAGGATGTGATTGTCGAGATCGCATCTTCACAGCAGGGACGGAGCACCTTTTCGGTGGGTAAGACTATCTCTTGGGACACGGGGTTGGAAGTCGCTGCCGACGGGCGGGGCCTGGTCGGGCATGCGGGGCTGGTCCTGCCGCGCAAGATGGCCGATATCGCGGGCCTGACCGCGGGCCTGGCGAACGCGTTCCGGGCGGGCCGGGCTGACAAGCTCGATCGTGGGGTCGTGGTCGGTGCGGCTGCGGTCGCGATCGTGGGCGGTGCGACGAACTTCTCGCAGGTCGGGTCGCTGCTGGCTCACCATCGCGACACGTTCGGGATCACGGGATCGGATACGACGGTGTGGCGCACCCTGGAAGAGATGTCCGAGGCGCGTGTCTCCCTGCGCGTGGCTCGTGCACGAGCCCGCGCGAGGAAGAAGGTCTGGGCGATGCTCGCCGCGCGCGCCCAGGGGTTCCCGACGGTGACCGTGGCGGGCAAGCCGCTGACCGGGTGGGTGCTGGTCGACGTGGACGCCACGATCGTCGAAGCCCACTCCGAGAAGGAAGGCGCAGCCGGGCACTTCAAGGGCGGATACGGCCACCACCCGCTGCTGGTCTGGTGCAGCAACACCGGGGAGAACCTGCGAGTCCTGCTCCGTAACGGCAACGCCGGGTCCGACACCGCCGCCGACCACGTCCTCGTGCTGGACGACGCGTTCGCCCAACTGCCCGATACCGGTGGGTACTCGCGCGTGCTGGTACGGATCGACGGCGCCGGCGCGTCCCACGAGACCGTCAACCACCTGCTCGCGCTGTCCACGACGCGTCGTAAGGTCGCCTTCACGATCGGGTGGACGATCACCAAGACCGATGAGGACGCGATCGCCGCGCTACCCGACACGGCGTGGGAGTCGTATCTCGACCAGGACGGGACGATCCGGGGCAAGAAGCTGCCCGGCGGCGGGTTCGACCAGTACGGCCACGTCGCCGAGCTCACCGGTCTGAACGGGCGGATCAGCAAGAACGGCTGGCCGGCCGGTCTGCGGCTGATCGCCCGCAGGGTCCCGATCACCGCCCGAGACCAGGCCGCGGGGAAGCTCACCGCACGGGAGAAGTCGGTGGGGTGGAAGTACGCCATCACCGCCACCAACATCAGCGCCCGGGGCCTTGCGCAGGTCCCGGGCGCTGGTCACGCTCAGTTCCTCGACGCCGTCCACCGCCAGCACGCGAACGTCGAAGACCGCGTCCGGACCGGCAAGAGCCTCGGTCTGGGCCACCTGCCCTCCAAGCTCCTCGCGGTCAACCAGGCCTGGCTCGACACCGCAGCGATCGGTACCGATCTCGACGCCTGGACCCGCCTGCTGGGTCTGGCCGACCACGACGACCTGACCCGGGCCGAACCCGCGACCATGCGCGCCCGGATCTATTCCGCCCCGGCACGCCTCGCCCGCCACGCCCGCAAGACCTGGCTCCGCTTCGAGGCCACCCTGCGCGACTCCACGATCATCGCGACCGCCTGGACCACCCTCACCGGGCTAGCGCAAGCGACCTGACCTGGACAAACAGCCCCGCAACCCGGAAGGAGCAGCCCCCGCACGACCCCCGGCCCACGGAACCGGCGCGCGCAGCGACACGCGTGACTCCCCCATGACCACCATCCAATTCAACCCGCCGAACCGGACAGATCAGGCCAACCTACGCACTACCTGAATCATCGAGGCCAACGACGCGAAGGCAGCATCACCGCAGCCCACCGACCCGATCTACGGCTGTAGTACTAGGTCAAGAACCCTCACCTTCAGGACCTCAAGATAGTCACCCGTAATTGGTGCGTACCGCAAGTCGATTCGCCCATTCACTCGTCCGACCGGAAGGCCATCGAATCCTTTTCGCCTGGTGATTCGGCTAGCCAGTTCGGCGAGTACAGGTTGCCCTGCCGCCGTAGACCAGCGACTTCGCAGATCGTCTACTTTATCTGATTCCACAGGATTTCAACGCCTTTCCCGCTGTAGTTCCTGGTTGTGTGGGCCGCCCAGTGACTAACGGTTGTAACGTCATACCACGACACGCCACCGGCTTCTCTCCCACGGTTTACCGGCTCATCCCAATCGGGGGTGTAGAAGTTGGGGTCTGAAGCCGCCGGTCTCGAGCAGGCTTCGGGCGATGTAGTTGGTCAGGTTGCGGAACCCGAGTGCGGAGCCGCGCAGGTGTTCGAGCCGTCCGTTGAGCGCCTCGGTCGGCCCGTTGCTGGTGCCGGGTCGTTCGAAGTAGGCGAGCACGTCAGCGGCTCGCTTCTTCAGGGTCCGGCCCAGGGTGGTGAGCTCGGTGAGCACCTTGGGGACGCCGGCGCTGAGGTCGGTGATCAGCTTCTCCATGAGCTCGCGGCCACGTTGCCGGTCCTCGTGGCGATAGGCGGCGATCATGCGCTGGTAGACACCCCAGGTCGCCTCGACCTCGACGTGAGCGTCATCAACGAACAGCGCGCGTAGCCTGTCGCTCTGCTTGTCGGTGAGCAGGTCCGCGCCGGTGTGCAGCGTGCGCCGCGACTTGTAGAGCGGGTCGTCCCTGAACCCACGGTGCCCGTGGATCGCGAGTTGGACCCGGCGCCGGCACCTGTCGAGGGCGTCACCGGCCAAGCGCACGACGTGGAAGGGATCCATCACCGTGACCGCGTCCGGGATCTCCTCTGCAGCGGCGGTCTTGAACCCGGTGAAGCCGTCCATCGCGACCACCTCGACCGCGTCACGGAAGGCGTCGTCGCGGTCGGCGAGCCAGGTCTTGAACGCCGCCTTCGACCGGCCCTCGACCATGTCCAGCAGCCTTGCTGGGCCGGCGCCATCGCGGACCGGGGTGAGGTCGATGATCACGGTGACGTACTTGTCGCCACGCCTGGTGTGGCGCCAGACGTGCTCATCGACGCCAATGACCTTCACGCCCTCGAACCGCGTGGGGTCGTTGATCAGCAGCCGCTTGCCTTCGGCCAGGACCGCGTTGTTGGCGGTGTCCCACGCGACCCCGAGTCCCTCGGCGACACGGGCGACGGTGAGGTGTGCGACCACGATCCCTTCCAGCGCCCACCGCAGCCCGGTGCGCGAGAGCTTCGCGCGTGGCTCCGCCGCGGCGCTGGTGTCTTGGCGCCACACGTGTCCGCAGTCGGCACAGCGGTAGCGGCGCACTACAACTTCCAGCACGGTCGGTCGCCAGCCCAGCGGCTCGTGGGCCAACCGCCGGATCACGGTGTCACGAGCAGCGCCTTCGCTGCCGCACCGTCGGCACCACTGATCTGGTTCCACCACGCGGCACGCGAGGACCGCACGATCCGGTTCAAGTCGTTGCCCGGTCACGCTCAGACCGAGGCCGTCGAGTCGAGCGAAGGCGGTCAGGTCAGGGCGGCCGAAGCCGGCCGGCGGGGTAGCGTCGGACACGTCGAGGTCTTTCGGATGGATGGCGTAGGAACCTCCGTCGTCGGGAGACCTCGACGTCTATCTGCGGACCGACGCGCCCGGCCGACCTACACCGTCATCTGGGAAGACCCCTGAAACGTCTTCGACGACGACGGGACCGGCTAGGAGGAGGGCGCGGTGAGCTAAAAGAATGGAGCTTGCTCGGCTTCGACGCCGCCGCAAGCTCCGGTGAAACGGTCGGTACTGGTCGGTCGTCGTCGGTCACCACCGGATGGCGGCGCCCCCACTCTCGGCGTTTGCGCAGGTCAGCGGCTCGTTCGCCCAGTGGGCGCATCAAGCGATAGACGCAAAGCCGACGTGATTAGGTCGTCGGTTCGATTCCGACAGGCGGCTCTGGCGAACAGCCCCTGACCTGCGGAAACGCAGGGCAGGGGCGGTTCGGTTCTGGTGGTCGCGCGATGCGCTGGCCTCACGGCTCTGCCCGACACCGACGTCGCTCTCCTCTGCGACGGACCCCTCGCCGGCTGAGCGCTCGCGGCCGGCATCCTGTCCGTGTGCCGATAGGCCTCGCTCCGCTCGGCAACGCGGCGTGGCGTTGTGTCGCGACCTGGACGTGCGAGGTGTCAACGGTGCGTCGGCGCAGCGATCGTTGTGTGCGCAGCGAGATGTTCCATGCCGCACGGGCGACGCGCACGAACGCAACGCCCCGGAACGCCAACGACCCGTCATCGCTGCGACGCGCAACGCGTCTCCCGTCACGGCAACGGATCGCAACCAAGACCCGCCCACGGCGCCTAGCGGGACGGAGGGCAAGTTGACACAGTTGCGCTGCCATGGAACCGCGCTGGCTCTCTCGATGACCACCGGTGAACCAGTGCCGCTCCAGGCTTGCGCCTGGTGTTGCCTGGCCCCCCTCGTGATCGGCCCGTCGGGGATCGTCAACGTGGTGCGGGTGTCGAGGCGGTCGGGTCCGACGGCTCGGCGGGGCGCGATCGTCTCGTGCGTTGGCGGACTACGGGAGCTTGGACGCGAGGACGTCGGCCGCCAGGATCTCGGGTGCTGCGCCGAGGAGGTGCTGGTTGGCCATCAGGGCTGCGACGATGGCGCCGTTGGCGTGGGCGTCGCGAGCGGCCTCGTCGGGGAATGCATCGAAGATCCAAAAGGTGTCGGCGTGGGTTCTAGCCGCGAACCAGACAATCGTTCCCACTTCTTCGTTGGCGAGTGCGACAGCGCCGGCGAGCAGATCGGCGAGCGCGTCGTGCTGTCCATCGGCCGCGACGATCTTGGCGACGAAGGCATACGGAAGTGATGCGGGTGTGGACATGAGGGGTTCTCCTTGAAGTCGGGGTTCTTCGTGGGGCGAGTTCAGCGTATGACGAGCGAGGGCCGATGGGGAGTGGCGTATACGACAGTATTGCTATTGTTCGCGCCATGCGTATCGGACTGATCGCGATCGACGGCTGCTTCGGTTCGGCTGTCGCGTCGGTCATCGACATCGTGCGGGTGGCCGACGGAGCCCGCGGCGATATCGACCCGCGGATCGACCCGATCGAACTCGCCATCCTCGGACCGAAACGGCGAGTGACCACGACGGCATCGATGACCCTGTCGGTTGACCACCCGCTGTCGGAGTCCGGAGAGTTCGACGTGGTCGTCGTCCCTGCGCTTGGAACCCTCACGGCCGCCGCTACCAACGACGCCCTCCAGAGCCGAGATGCTCGTTCGGTCATCGCCTCGCTCGGGCGCCTCGACGACGCGACCACCCGGATCGCCGCGGCGTGCACCGGCGTGTTCGCCGTCGCCGAGACCGGACGGATGCATCATCGGCGGGCGACGACCAGCTGGTTCCTGGGGCCGGAGTTCCTGAAGCGCTATCCGACCGTCGCCCTCGATCTCGACACCATGGTCGTCGTGGACGGGAACCTCGTCACCGCCGGCGCCGCGTTCGCCCACATCGACCTCGCGCTCTCACTCGTGCGATCGATCAGCCCCGACCTGGCCCAACATGTCGCCAAGCTCCTCATCATCGACGAGCGTCCGTCGCAGGCGGCCTTCGTCGCCTACGAACATCTCCGGCACGAGGACCCGATCGTCGTCGAGTTCGAACGCTTCGTGCGCGCCCGCCTGGACGAACCGTTCAACGTCGCCTTCGTCGCGCAGTCGCTCGGCACCAGCCGGCGCACCCTCGAACGACGAGTCCGTGCGGCGCTCAACCTCACTCCGCTCGGCTTCGTCCAACGGCTTCGCATCGAACGAGCTCGGCACCTCTCAGCAACCACGGACCTCACCTCCGCCGAGATCGCGCTACGGGTCGGCTACGCGAACGCCGAGACTCTGCGCTCCCTCCTGCGCAGGGAGCGACGCCGTTCCTGACCTATCGCCATGCCTGTAGCCGGTGTCCTAGCGCCCGGTTGGAACCACCTCTCAGCACGTCGCGTCGACGCTCCTGCGTCGCCCCTGGACGACCCACTCGACACGCCCGCAGCACAGGCCATGTGACGTGCCCCGGCTTCCCGGCCGGTCGGGGTTGGGTGGCTGTGATGTCGCTGCGTTCTCGTCGAGGGGGTCAGCAGACCCGATCAGGGTCGATTGGGATGAGACGCGAAGGCGGTCAGGTCAGGGCGGCCGAGGCCGGCCGGCGGGGTAGCGTCGGTCACGTCGAGGTCTTTCGGATGGATGGCGTAGGAACCTCCATCGTCGGGAGACCTCGACGTCTATCTGCGGACCGACGCGCCCGGCCGACCTACACCCTCATCTGGGAAGAGCCGGTTTACCACGTCGGGCCCCACCTTTCGCCCCATTCGGCGTAGTTCTGCCGCCCAGCATTCTCATAAGTCGGCTGTTGTCGACAAGTTCCTTAACACGTCGATCAACATACTTCCCAAAAGTGGCATTACTCAAGCGAGGATTGGAAAGATGACCAATCTCTTTGCGACTGAGATGTCTGGAGAGCTTATTCGTTCCACGACTTGCCTCCTGCAGTGCCTTGTTGGTGTACCGCTCGAGCGTCCTCGCGATCCAGTCTGGCCGCTTTATCGCCCCACAACAATGCGACCCGTCGGAGCCAGGCCATCCGCTGCACCCGGGTGACCTGGACGCGATGATCACGCCCGGTGCACGCGCCCGGGAGTCCGGCGACCCCGTGCAGATCGAGGCCGCCGACGCCGGCGAGCTCAAGCTCCCCTCCGGTCGGCTCCTGGCCACCGACCCGGACTACCTGACGCAGGAGCTCCCCGCCTGGGAAGGAACGCTGACTACGCGGGTCGCACCGGGCACCTACCCCTTGGAGCTGAGCATCGCCCAGAACCTGGCAGACGACCTGGAGACGGTCGCGGGCGCCCGCATCGTCGTGTCCGACCAGCCCGTCGTGTCCTGGGAGCTCGGGCTGCGCAAGGACCAGCACGAGATCGACCTCGGCGACGGGGAGTACTACGGGTTCGGCGTCGACACGGGGACCGCGTCGTTCACCGACGTCGACGCGATCCCCGCCGTGGCGGAACCTGCCCGGGAGGTGTCAGCCGCCCTGGACGACTGGCACGGAACCGTCGACGACGGCGGTCTGGTGATGTGGCACGCCGGATGCGGCGACGGGTCGTACCCCGTATGGGTGGGACGTGACAAGGACGGCGCGGTTGCGGCCTTCGTCGCCGACATGCTCATTCTCGACGGACCGGACGAGCCGACGGGAGGCCACTGACATCCTCTTCACCAGCAGCCCTTTCCTCTATAACACATTGCCCGGCCATGAGTACAAAATGATTCCTTAAAACAGGAACCAAGATCTTAGATTAGCAAACACCCCGACAACAACCCTCACAAACAGGCGGAGTGTCCTGAGGAACGAAATCCCAGACCGAGCTGCTTCAACTGTGACTCCGATTATCACAAGCAGGGCCGCCACAACAAGCAGCAGGAGAGCCGCCGCGTCGACGCTCGACGGAATGTCCATGACCCAGCTCAGGCCAAGGGTCACCATGCAAGCAATTCCGAGGGAGAATCCGGACTTCGATAATGCATTGAGATCAATCCGATCGAAGTCATCACTCGGCTCACGGGGCGCTTCTTTCACCATGGCAGCATACTAGATCCAGGGCACCGACGGTATCGGCGGGGCACCGTACGGCGAGAGATTGCCGTTTATCCAGCCAATAGCGCCATTTACATCCGGCGCCACCCCTCGCACGTACTCGCGCGCTTGACCGCCAAGCGTGCAGTTCTCTTCGCACGGGCCACTGAAGGAGTCTTGAACCTGGCCGACGCCCCCAAGAATCGTGTTCGGCCCTGTCAATGCACTCCAGCCTCCCGCGGCCCGCTTAGCCTTTCCAGAAAGACCTGGATTGCTTTCTAGAAGATCCTTAGTCCCGCCCACGATCCCTCGCGCACCGGAAGCCACATTTGTAATCCCCGCGTAATACGAACCCCACTGGAACTCGACCGGCATATCAACCACTGCGGTCCAGGAGTCGGCGAGAACGATCTCGGTCTTTTCCATGATTGGCGTTCGCGCCCAGACCCTTTCTTCAAGTTCGGCCCATCGAGCTTCCTGCTCCCTCGTCTTTTCGGACGTCAGGAAACTCAACTCAATCCTTAGCTGGTCGGCGAACATCAGGTTCATGAAATTCTCGCTGACATAGCCCTCGTCTGGACCATCACCGCTGTCGGTGGACCGGTTTTCCCAAAGCGAAATCTGCACCTCGAGACTGTGCTCCTCGGTAATTTGAGCAGTTATCTCCCCCTCTGCAGAAACCGAACATGTATAGTCGGCCACCTGACTGCATTCCGCATAGATGTGTCCATCAATCTCGATCATGGAGATGGGATTGCCAGCAGTGAAAGCGTATCTGTTTCCGGTGTACGCGTCGAAACCGAGAGCGAGGTCAGCTACGGAACTGGCGTACATGTCCCGAGTCGTGAACCGGTTCAGGCCTGGTGCATAGTCGCGGAAGCCCATGTCGTAGGTCCCCGAGGACACATCCCAGCGCTTTGCGCTGTATCGGTAGGCGTTGTACTGCTCGACCTGACCCGGCGTATCGGCGTCCGGCTTGTCGATTCCCGTGTATTCGGCCACATCCGCATTCCCGTACGCGGTGTATCCATACGTGGCGACGGTGTCCCCCGTGTCATCAGTCAAGATCTCGACGTCGGTGTGGGCGTTATACCCGTAGTACGCGCTCTCGCCCGCCTCAACTCCGGCCTCGGGGTCGGCCTGGTGCGTGATCTGGGACAGCCGCTGCCCCCACGGCGAGTACTGGTAAGACTTTGTCATCTGTCCGGCGACTTCCTCGCCCAGCACCTCCGAGGAGAGCCCGAGGTAGGTGTAGTCGGTGGTCTCCCCACCGGCGGTCTTGGACGCCGTGCGGTCCAGCGGGTCGTACGCGTACGTCGTCGACTCCAGCGCCCCGGCGTCGTTGATCTTCTCGGACTGCGCGATGTGGTCGTACCCGTCATACGTCGTCCGGCTGATCGTCTCCCCTGCTGAGACCACGGACGTCTGTCGTCCGAACGGGTCATATCGGTAGGACGCCGTCGCAGTGCCGGTCGTCGCGGTCAGGAGCCGGTTGCGGTCGTAGTTGTACGTCGTCGCCGTCCCGCCCACGTCCTGGGAGATGACGTTGGCGTTGTCGTCGTGCACGTAGGTTTCGGTCTTGGCCCCGTTACCCGTCTTGACGGACTCCGATAGCCGCTCGGCAGGGTCGTACGAGTACGTGGTGGTCGACTCGAGGTACGCCCCAGCAACGTCCGCGTTCGCCTTGGAGGCGATGTCGGTGTGCTTGTTGCCGTTGTCGTCGTAGGTGTACGTGTGCGACGCGACCAGCGCCCCGCCCGACTTCTCCTCACGCAGCGACTTGAGCGCACCGTCCAGGAAATACCCGTTGGTCACGACGTTGCCGTTGGCCTTGGTCTGCGTCGCCTGACGCCCCAGAGCGTCATAGGTGTACCGAGTCACCTTCGCCGCGGCGCTGTCGTTCAGGTCATCCACCGACAGGGACGTCAGCGGTCCGCGAGGGTCGAGCGCCAGGTCGTAGGTGTACTCGGACCGCTGGTCCGGGTGGTCCACCGTGACCGGCTGCCCCAGCACGTCATACGCGTAGTCGGTCGTCGTCGTGGTCTCCTGACCGGTCAGCGACTCCGTGACGCTCTCGACCTGGTTCAGCCCGGTGTAGGTGACCTGGTAGTCATCCGCCCGGGCACCGGAGGACGTGTCGTTGATCCCCGAGAGGTTTCCGTTCACGTCGTACGAGTACGCGAACGCCCTGGCTTCGGTGTCCGTGTCGGCGGCGTTGTCCCGCACCAGCCGCACAGCATCCGCGACGACCTTGCCCGTCGCCGACGGCACCAACGTCACCGTGACCGGGTCGCCCTTGCGCAGCTCGACCTGCCCGACGTCGTTCCAGGCACCGGCACCCGTGGTCTGATCCACCACATAGGCCGGCTCGGTCACCTCACCACCGTGACCATCACCGTCCACGCCGTGCGTCAGCTCGAACTTCGCGTCAGTGGCCGCACCCGACGCCTGCGGGTAGGCGACCGCCAACGAGTACGTCCCATCGGCCGGCACATCCAGCGTCCAGGTGAACTCGTCCGTCGAAGCCCCGGACACCGGGGCGTGCGTGCGGTAGCTGACGCCCTGCTGATCAGGAGCCGTCCACCACGTGTCCCACGTGCCCGTCGCCTTCGCCAGCCCCGTCGTGCTGTTGTCCGTCACCACCGAGTGCGACCCGACCGGGACACCGTCATCAGACTTGGTCTCCAGCTTCCCGTCCGGGAAGTACGACCAGGACATCGTCCGGTTCGCCGAACCATCCGCCGACGTCAGCGTCCGTGCCGTCTGCGCACCCAGGTCGTCGTACTCGTACGTCGTGGAGATGTCCCACGCATCGGAGGACTTCTTGATCCACCCGTTGTCGAAGTACTCCGTGACCGACTCGTTACGCGCCGTCTGTCCCTCCGACGGCGGCATCGACGTCTTCACCACCCGCCCGGCGTCGTCGTACGTCGTCTCCGTGTAGACGTTCGCGTCGTTGTACCGGCTATCGGCCGGGTCGTACGGCTGGAACTGCTTGACCGGCCGGTTCAGCGCGTCGTACTCCGTCCGCGAGGCGAAGTCGTCCGGTTCCGCCGTCGCCACACCCCGCGGCGTGACAACCCGGGTCGTGTTCCCGACCTCGTCGTACTCCACCTGCGTGGTCCGGTACTGCACCACCCCGTCGACGGACTCGTGCGGGGACTTGGTCTCCACCTGCGCCCCACGCTCGTCATACCGAACGTGCGACGTGTTGCCATCCGGGTCCGTCGAGGACACCGCCAGGCCATCCGCGTCATATGTGGTCGAGCTCGCGTTGCCCGCGGCGTCCGTCGCCGAGACCGGCCGGTGGTTCAGGTCGTACTCCGTCGTGGACGTGAAGTCGTCCGGGTCCGCCGAAGCGTTCTTCTTCGGGTCCACCGTCTTCACGACGTTGCCGACCTCGTCATACGTGTAGCTGATGACATCACCGTCGGCGTTCGTCACCGACGTCTGCTGATAGACAGCGTCATACCCATACGTGGTCACGAAGTCCGTCGCGTCCGCCGTCGTAGCGACGCCCTTCGGCTCGATCGTCTTCAGCAGGTTGCCGACCGTGTCGTACTCGTACTGGGAGATCCGCTCCGGCCCGGTCTCGGTGTCCTTCGGCATCGTCGACGTGGTGACCTGGTCGGCCTTGTCGTACGTCGCCGTCGACACCGCGCCGTTCGGCGCGGTCGAGACGGTCACGTTGTCGTTCGCGTCATACACCGCCGCCGGCGTCGTGATCGTCTCGTCCGCCGACTTACGAGTCGTGCCCGCCAGCGGCCGTCCGAACGCGTCGTACGCCTGGGTGACCAGACCGTCCAACGGGTCCTCGACCTGGGTGACCAGGCCGCGCCCGTCGTTCGAGTACGTGGTCCGCGAGACGTTCCCGAGCGCGTCCTCGGTCACCTCCGGGTACCCGAAGTCGGTGTACCCACGGTACTGCGTGACGTTGTCGTTGGCGTCCGTCGCCGTCAGCAGCTGCCCGAAGGAGTCATACGTGTACGACGTCGTGTAGTCCCCCGCGGTGGCCGTCGCGATGCCCTTGCCGTCCGTGACGGTCAGCAGGTTGCCCACCGCGTCGTACGTGAACTGGTTCTTCCGGCCCTCGGGCGACGTGGTCCGCGCGATCTGCGCGACGTGCCCGTCCTCCCAGGTCTGGTACTCCATGACCTGCGCACCAGCCGGCGCCAGCTCGGCGCTCTCCCCGGGCACGCACTCCGACGCGGCAGGCGCACCACCCTGGTCGGCGTTCTGCTCCGCGTCCCGCTGCCAGAGGGGGTACCCGGTCTTGGGGTCGTAGCAGTACGCCGTGACCGCGCCGTTCGCCTCGGTCAGCGTCCGGACGTTGTTGTCCCCGTCCCACGTCAGCGCGACCGTCTCCGACTTCGCGTTCGTCACCGACCGCGGCCGCCCGAAGTCGTCCGAGACGTACTTCGTCGCGTGCCCCTCGGCGTCCGTGACGCTCGTGTTCCACCAGTTCTCGTTCGTCGCGTGCGGCACGTAGTCGAACGTGGTGTCGCCACCGAGTCGGTCGGTGATGGTCTGCACCGACCAGTGGTCCTTCGGGTCGTCGCCCTCGGCCGGGTAGTAGTACCCGATCCTCGTGGTGTTGCCCCGCGGGTCGGTCACCGCCGTCAGCTTCGCGTTCTTGTTGCCCTGGTCGGCGTCGTACGTGAACTTGAACTGCTTCGCGATCGACTCACCGGCGTCATCGGTGGCGCCCGCGCCGTCGATCATCCGGCCCATCAGGCCCTTGTCAGTGTAGTAGAACTCGACCGTGCGACCGGAGACGTCGGTCATGGACCGCACGTGGTCGTAGATCTTGGAGTTGGCCAGCTTGCCCGACCCGTCGACCAGGTTTCCGGTGGTCTCGTCGACGTACCGCCAGCCGGTCTGCCCCTTGTCCCAGTAGTCGACCGTGAGGGTCTGCCGGCCCGCTGGGTCGGTGATGTACTGCAGGAACTTACGGGGCTGGTTCTTCGACTGCCGCTCGGTGTAGGTGAACTGCTGGACGTTGCCGTTCTTGTCGATCACCTGGTTCAGGTACCCGTCGCAGCCGAACACGAAGCTCGTGCCGTCGGGGCGCAGCATCGTCCACGCGTCCTCGACGTAGTCCTGGTTGCCGGGGCAGGTCACGTCGTCGGCTGTCTGCGTCAGCCGGTAGTTCACGCCCGACGGCGCCTCCCACTGGCCGGTCGTCTCGTTGAGCCGGAAGACGTGGGTCGTGCCGTCGCCGTCGGGCAGCATGATCTCGCGCGGGCCGTTGTTCGGGTGGAACTCCAGCGGCGCGCCGAGCCGGATCGGCCCGGACACCTGCGCGGACCACCCGAACCCGGACACCGTGTCCGAGGTGTCCTGCGAGTTGTACGAGAACCGGGCGAACGTCGACAGGCCACGGCCAGGGTTGCTGAACGCGTTGTACGACCACACGGCGTTACCGGCCGCCACGTTGTTCATCAGCGTGCCACCCGCACCCGTGTTCTTCCCGGCATAGGTGTAGAAGCTCTCCAGACCGAGCTGGTCCGACGTCGGGTCCTCGACCGCGACGTTCTGCTTCAGCTTCCCCGCCGGCAGAGCCGCGATCCCGGCCTCGGCCAGGGAGGACTCCTCGGACCGCTCCGCGACGTCGCCCGTCGCGATGGTGTCCAGCCCCTGGGCCGACGCCGCCGCCTCCACCGAGTCCTGCCCTGCTGCCTCCGCGTCCTGGCGGGCGGTCTTCACCTGCGCCGCCGACGCCGTGTTGGCGATCTCCCACGACAACGAGTAGTCCGAACGCAGGTTCCCGTCACTCACGGGCGGAGCAACGACGGACGCCGTCATCTCGGCCGGCTCGCCGGGCGACAGGTCCTGCGGCAGCACCGTCGTCGACGACTGCGAACCGGGCGCCACGGAACCGTCCGGCAGCGTCCAGGACGCGACGAGCTCCTGACCCGCGGTGGTCCACGTGGTCTGCGTCGTGTTGGACACCGTGACCGGCACCTGATAGCTGACGCCAGGCTGCATCCGCTCCGGGGTGTCCGGCGCGTAGAACGTGTCCTCCGGCGCCGTGCTGAGGTACGTCACGGACAACCGCGGACCGGAACGCTCCAGGCCACCGTTGTCCTCGGCCTCCGTCGAGGCGAACAGGGACCGGTCCTGGGACGCGCCCTCGTCGTGCATCCGCACGATCAGGGACCTGTTCCAGGACGGGTTGTTCACGAACGCCTGCGTGACCGCGGTCGCATCCCAGGACAACCGGTCGGGCCCCTCCCCGACGTCCGAGACCGTCGACTGGACGGCGGAGGTGTGCGTGCCGCCCGGGTTCCAGGTCCCGGGACCGGCCCCGTCCGGGTCGTTCCACGTCGCGAGCGTCTCGTCGAAGTCCACCGTCGCGCGGCGTAGCTCGTAGTCGCCCTCGGTCGGGTAGACCATGCTGCCGTCCGCGTCGGTGCGGGTGGTCTCGGTGGTCTCCTGCCACATCCGCAGGAACGCCTCGGTCACCACCGCGTTGTCAGGGATCTCCCACGCCCCGTCGTCCCACTCCATGACCGTACGCGTGACGCCATAGCGTTCCGATGCGTTACCGACCAGGTCCCAGTGCTGGGTCGTGATGTCCTGCACCGTGTCCCAGTTCTGGTTCGGCTCCCCACTGGCCAGCGACGTATCCCCCGAAGCGACCAGCACCTTGGTCGTGTGCCCCGCCTTGGGCAACCGCACGATCTGCGTCGAGGACGGGACGATGCTGCCGTCCTGGCGCTTGACCGCAACCTGGTAGTAGTACAACCCGCCCACCCCGGACGAGTCGGCCGGCGTCGGCACCGCCGTCGTGTCCACGAACTGTGTGGTGCCGGGGTCCACCGGCGCGATCAGCGTCGACGCCGACGGCGTGAACGTCTGCGAGACCGACCGGTGCACCTGGTACTCCACCAGGTCGTCCCCGGTGCCCGAGGACGGGTCCTTGTACGACGACCAGGACAGCTCCGCACCGTTGGCGTGAATCGTGTCCGGAATATCCATCACGACGCCCGGCTGCCCATAGGTCACCGTCAGGCGCGGCATGTTGCGCGTCTCCCCGCCGTACACGTTCTCGCCGGCCTCGTACCGCGGACCGCCCAGCGGCCCGTTGACGCTCTCGTCAGTGGCCCGGATCATGAACCCGTTGTTCGCCAACGACCCGGCAGCCCACTTCTTCACCGTCTGGGTCACGTCATAGTCGTGCCACTTACCGATCTCCCCCGACGTGCGCGTCGCGGTGCCACCCTTGATCAGGCGGATCGCGTCCGCGAGCACCACGCGGTCGGTCTGTACGTCCTCGTCGGTCACCGCGACCCGCGCGCCCGGGTTCAGGGTGTGCGACTGCACCACCGACCAGACCCCACCCGACGTCGCAGTGCCGCGCGTCATATCCACGTTGTAGGCGCGCGTACTCCCGCCCGGGAACGTCACCTCCAGCTTCGCCGCCCTCGCCCGGTCCACCGCCGGGACGTGCGCCACCCGGATCTGCCACACCCCGCCCTCGGGCAGGTTCGGCCGCACCGAGAACTTGTCCGTCGTGCCGTCACCGTTACCGTACGAGAACTGGTACGTACGCCCGTACGCGTACTGCGTCAACGACGTATTGCCCGACGCCGGCCAGTCACCCGAGAAATCCGCATCCGCGTGCGTGTTGTCGAACGTGCGCTGGAACCCCGCGATCCCGCCCTGCAACCCGTTCGCGTTCGACCAGTTCGCGGTGGGCGAGTCCCACGCACCCGTGACCTCCCGCACCTCCAGCGGCACCTCGGTGGCCCAGTCCGTGTGCGCCTGGTCGAAATAGAGCTCCAGGTCTGCGTCCGTGACGGTCGAGCCGGACGGGACGACGTCGTCCAGCTGCGGGAACTTCAGCATCGCCCGCGCCAGACCACCCCCGGTACGCCCCACCGACAGGCGACTGCTCGCGAAGTACTCCGTGCTCGGCGCCTCCGACAGGATCATCGTGTCCTTCGAGAAGTTCCCCGTCGGCGAGATGATGATCGTCGGGTCCACCGTCACCGGCCACACCCGCTCCTCATCGGTCAGCCAGTCCAGGTCCGGCGTCACGGTCAGCGCCCAGGCACCCTTGCCCGACCGCTCCAGCTCGTAACCCACCTCGGTGGACACGGCAGCGCCCTGGTCGTCCGGCGCGGACAGCTTGCCGCCCCCGGTCGTCTCCACCTCACGCGAGTCCCACATCACACCCGCCGGGATCGACACGGCAGGCTCGGGCTGCAGCTCCCCGTAGAACCCGATCGACCCGTCCTTCTCCAGGCGCGGGACCAGGCCATCGAGGTCGGACAGCGTGAACACGTACTCCACCGGGCCCGCACTCTCGTCCGGCGCCTCGGCGAGGACGATCGACTCCTTCACCCGCCCAGGCAGCACCTCGTACGACAGATCCGCACCACCCAGCGCCGCCACGCCCTCGTGCGTCACCGTGTCACCGTCGACCCGAGGCGAGGACAGCTCCTCCTTCGCGGCGTCGGGCAGCCCCACCGTCACACCACGCCCCGCGGCGTCCTCCACCCGGACCACCCGGTCCCGGCCCTGGCCGAAGTACGACCGCGCGGTGTTCGCGACGCTCGCATGCGACCAGCCCGCGGACGCAGCGGCCTTGCCCGACTTCGCGGACAGGCCCTTTGCCCCCGCAGCGGCCACGGCCTTGCCCGTCGCCGCGACCCTCGTGTCGATCTCCACCAGACCATCCCGCGCGGACTCGTAGAACAACGGCTCACCGGCCACCTCGACCTGCCGCTGACCGTCGTCCAGCAGAAACGTCCTGGTGTTCGCCGTCCGCTTGCTCTTCAGCTCCCGCACCCGCTCGCCCGGCTCGGCCGGCGTGGCCGCTTCCGGTCCTACCGGGTGCTCCTCAGGCGCCAGCTCCGCATCCGCCGCGATCGGATCCGCCTCGGGCGCATCGTCGCCACCGAACAGGTCCGTGAACCAGTTGCCGCCCTCCTCAGGCTCAGCAGGCGGGGCTGCCGCCGCCGCGGCAGCGGCCCGGTCCGCCTCCGACAGCCCGTCCTTGCTCACCGCCAGGGCGGGCCCGGCGGGCACGAGATAGACACCCACCAGTGACGCCGCAGTGACGACGACGGTCGCCGCCCGCGACCACCACCGCGCACCCGACACGGGCAGCATCGTCGACATCGCGACCGGGCCGGTCGTCGTCCTGCGAGCCATCGGAATCCCCCTGAGCCAGCGCCCTGCCCCGTTCAGGCAAAGGTCAACAAATCGTCCGAAGCCAACCAGCCGTCGACCAGCGGGGGAAGAGTCAAAAATCCTGCGGGTGAACTTATGGGGTGAAAAAACAGGCAGTACCTATCGGACTTTTTGACGTTCGCCCAACCTCATGCCTAGGTTGGAAGGGCATGCCAGGCCGATCACGCACAGGGGAAGGATTTGCCGCCCATGGCGAGCAAGGGAGCGACAACGGGGAACCTGCTCGCAGTGCTGGCACTCCACGAACAGGGCTCGTACGGCGCAGCGGCCAACGCCATCGAACGCGACTCCGGCACCGTCAGGTACCACCTCATGGCCACCCGCGCGGTCTACGGAGACGATCTCCTGGTCTACGACAAGGGCAGGTGGCAGACCACGACCATCGGGCTCCGGGTCCTGGAGATCGCCCGCCGGGCACGCGCCCTCCACGCGGACTTCCGGGGAGTCGACACGACCGAACCCGTCGGCGGTGCTACCGAAGGCGCCGCTTGAGCCGGCGGATGGACCCGCCCCGTCGCGCCCGGCCCGCCACCCCCCGCTCACCCCCGCAACCGCTCCGCCAGCCCCGTCGCCCGCCGCGCCCGCCGCTCGACCGCCGCACGCACCGCCTCCGGTGTGCCGACGACCCGCACGCGCCGCCGCGCACGCGTGACCGCCGTGTAGAACAGCTCGCGCGTCAGCAGCGGTGAGGTCTCGTCCGGCAGCAGGACCGTCACCGTCTCGGCCTGGCTCCCCTGGCTCTTGTGCACCGTCATGGCGTGCAGCGTCTCGACGTCGCCGAGCCGGGAGACGGCGAACGACGCACCATCGCCCAGGTGGGCCCGCAGCCTCTCGCCCTCGGCGACCACGACGCCGGTGTCACCGTTGAACAGTCCCAGACCGCAGTCGTTGGCCGTGATCAGCACGGGCCGTCCCGGGTACCACTCCGTACCGGCCGCAGCGCCGAGGTAGGCCCCGGAGGCCTCGCCGAGCCAGCGCTCGACCTGCCGGTTCCAGTGCGCCACACCCCACGGACCCGCGCGGTGGGCACACAGCAGCCGGTGCCGCTCGGCCGCGGCGAGCGCCCCCGCCGCGTCGCCCGCCAGCGCCAGGGCGCGCACGTCGAGGGCGTGCCGCGTCAACTCGTCCTGGAGGTCGGCGAGCCCGGCTTCGTCGTCGGGGTGCACGAGCTCCACGACGCCGTCGCCCGCCGTCAGGACCGCGAGCGCCGCTTCGGGGTCGCCGCCCTGGATAGCCGCGGCGAGCCGCGTGATCGCGGCGCTCTCGGACCGGTGGTCGGTGACGAGGGCCGCGACGACGTCGCCGTCGCGCTCGCCGAGCCCGGTGACGAGGTCGGCGAGAACGGCGCCGGCCTCGACGGAGGCGAGCTGGTCGGGGTCGCCAACGAGCACGAGCCGAGCGTCGGGGCGTACGGCCTCCAGCAGCCGGGCCATGAGGGTGAGCGAGACCATGGACGTCTCGTCGACGACGACGACGTCGTGCGGCAGGCGGTTGGCCCGGTCGTGCCGGAACCGGGTGCTCGACCCGGGCCGCCACCCCAGCAGCCGGTGCAGCGTGCCTGCCTGGAGCCCGGCGAGCCGGCGCCTGTCGTCGGCGGTGAACTCCGGCCGCCCGGCCCCCGGGCGAGCCGCGAGCGCATCGGCCACCGCCTCCTGCAGGCGTGCGGCCGCCTTGCCGGTGGGTGCCGCGAGCGCGATGTGCAGTCGCCGGCCGCCGGTGTGCTCGGACTGTTCGGCCAGGAGTGCGAGCAGGCCGGCCACCGTGGTCGTCTTGCCGCGTCCGGGGCCGCCGGTGAGCACCGTGGTCGGGCGGCGTGCGGTGGACAGCGCCGCTGCGCGCTGCTCGGCGTAGGCGTCGCCGGGGAACAGCCGGGCGGCGCTGTCCTCGAGCAGGGCGTCGGAGACAGGCGGAGCCGGCGCTGCCAGCCGCGCGACGAGGTCGTCGCGCACCTGCTGCTCCTCGCGCCAGTACCGGTCGAGGTAGAGCAGGCCGAGGTCGACCCGCACGACCGACCGCTCGGCGAGCGGGCTGGCCGCGACGCGGGCGAGCCAGCCCTCGGCCGCGGGCCAGGGCAGCGGGACGTCGACGTTCCCGGCCCCGCCTTCAGCGCCGTCACCGCCGGGCCCCACAGCCCCGCCGCCGCCGAACGAGCCCAGGTCCACGCAGACCGACCCCTGCCGCACGGCGCGCACCGCGAGCGCCAGGGCGAGCCGCACGGCGTCGTCGTCCTCGCCGACGACGTCGGCCGTGCGGCGCGCGACGTGGACGTCGGCGGCCGTGAGGACCCCGGCCTGGTTGAAGGTGCGGAGCAGCCCGGACGCACCCAGCGCGAGGCGGGCGTCGTGCGGGTCGTCGCTGGTCCAGCGCTCGATCGGCGGGGTCATGCGGCGTCCTCGCCCGCGGCGCCGTCGAGCAGGTCGGACAGCGCGACGAGGAGCGGCGCCGGCGTCCGCCACGAGAACACGCCGGCGGGGCTGCCGTCGGCGTCGGGGGTGTCCGGCCCTGCCATGCCGCGCACGAACAGGTAGAGCGCCCCGCCGAGGTGGGTCTCGGGGTCGTAGCCCCGAAGCCGCCAGCGCAGGTAGCGGTGCAGCACCGCGCCGTACAGGAGGGCCTGCAGCGGGTAGTGCGAGTGCAGCATGGCCTCGGCCATCCGGGGCAGGGAGTAGTCGGCCACGGCGGGGCCGAGGAAGTTCGTCTTGTAGTCGACGACGAGGAACCGGCCGGTCGGCAGCCGCAGGACGGCGTCGATCGAGCCGGTGAGGTAGCCCCGCAGCGGCTGGTCGCCCAGGGCGGGCTGCCCGAGGCTGTCGGCGTAGGCGGCGAGCGGGTCGTCGGCGGGCAGGTGGGCGCGTAGCAGCGGGGCCAGGTCCCCCAGCCTCGCCTGGGCCCGGCCGAGGCGGCCGGGCCGGGCGGCTCGGCCGAGGTCCCCGCCGCTCAGCGGCAGCTCGAAGGTCAGCTCGCGCAGCCGGTCCGGCAGGCCGATCTCGCCGAGCGTGAGGCCGCCGGCCAGCGGTCCGAGCGGCGTGCGGTGCAGCGGCACGAGCCCGTCGGCGAGCGCCGCGGGGTCCGCCGGCACGGGCCACCAGCGCAGCTGTTCGGTGACGTGCTCCAGCAGCTCGGCGCGGAGGTCGGGGGCGTGCGGGTCGGCGTCCTCCAGCACGGCGTGCACCAGCGACCCGAAGGCGGCGCCTCTGGGCAGGTCGGCCATCGGCGACGTCGCGGCGTCGGGCGCGACGGGCTCGTCGACCTCGTCGACCGCCTCGGCCGGCTCGTCGTCCTTCCCAGCGGCCTCGGGCTCGCTGCCCACGGACGGCGCGTCGGCGGCGGGCTGGATGAGCGCGCTGTAGGACGTCCGCCGCCATGCGGTGTCGACGGCGCGATCGAACGTGCGGGCCTCGAACGGCACGTGGCGGCCCGCCGGTACGGGGGCGGACGCCGTCGCCGGCACCGCGAGCTCGGCCGCGGGGCCGCCCAGCTCCTCGAGCAGCCCCAGCACCCGCGTGACGTAGGCGTCGTCCTTGACCGGCTGCGTCCCCGGCACCTCCCGCGTGCCGGGAACGCGGCCGAGCACGAGGCGGTGCAGGCCGCTGGTCGGGGTGCTCGACGTCGGCGCCCACCACGCCACGACCTGCGACTGCGCGCGGGTCAGGGCCACGTAGAGCTTGCGCAGCTCCTCGCCGTCCTCCTCGGCGCGGTGCCTGGCGCCGTGGGCTGCCCAGTGCGCGCCGGAGCCGGCGACGTCGATCGTCCGCGCGCCGCGTTCGTCGTGGTACAGCGCGATCTCGACCGGGCGCGCGTAGTTGTCGTAGCCGAACGGCAGGTACACCACGGGGTACTGCAGCCCCTTGCTGCCGTGCACCGTGACGATCTGCACGGCCGCAGCGTCGGAGTCCAGGCGGCGGGGCCGCTCGGCGGTGCCGGTGCGCCGCCGCTCGTCCCGGAACCAGGCCACCAGGGCGGTCAGCCCGAGCGACTCGGTGACGCTCAGCTCGTGCAGCAGCTGCCCCAGGTGGCGGACGTCGGTCAGCAGGCGCTCCCCCTCTGCCTGGGCGAGCAGCCGGCCGCTCAGGCCGCGCTCCTCCGCGGCCTCCAGGAGCGCGGCGACGCCCCGATGGCGCGCAAGGAGCGCCCAGCCGTGCAGGGTGTCGGCGTCGCGAGCCGTCAGGTCCTCACCGCCGGCGTCGAGCTCGACGGCGGTGCGGCCGAGGAAGCACGTCAGGGCCGCGGCGCGCACCAGGCCGGAGCGGTGGGGTGACTCAAGCGCCTCCAGGAGGGTCAGCCACTCGTCGGCCGCGGGCGTCTCGAACACGTCGCCGCCGGACATCACGGCCGCGACGCCGCGCTCGGCGAGCGTGTCCTGCACGAGCCGGCCGTGCGCCCGCGCCGAGACGAGGACGGCGACGTCGCCGGCCACCAGGGGGCGCCCGTCCCACGTAGCACCCGAGGCGAGGAGCTCCGCGACGTCGGCCGCGAGGTCCGCCGCGACGTGCTGCCGCGCCGCGCCGACCTGGATCATGCCGCCCTTGACCTTGGGCAGCCCGTCGCGCCGCACCTGCCGCAGCCGGAACGGCGCGGGGTGCGGCGCGCCGGCCAGCCTGCTGCCCGCGCGCTCGGCCGTCACCGGGTGCACCACGATCTCGTCGTGGCCGAGCGCCGCGTCGCCCAGCAGCACGCCGAGCGTGTCGACCAGCGGGGCGTCCGAGCGCCAGTTGGTGCCGAGCGTCGCGCGCGTGGTGGCGCCCCGGGCGGCGTCGAGGTACGCGACGACGTCTCCGCCGCGGAACGCGTAGATCGCCTGCTTGGGGTCGCCGACCAGCACCATGGCCTGGGCCCGCCCCGCGCCGAAGGCCCGCTCCAGCACCTGCCACTGCACGGGGTCCGTGTCCTGGAACTCGTCGACCAGCACGACCTTCCAGCGTTCCCGCATGCGCGCGCCGACGGCGGCGCCACTGTCGGCGGACGCCGGGTCGAGAGCGTCGGCGAGCCGCCCGAGCAGGTCGTCGTAGGACAGGATGCCGAGACGTCGCTTGCGTCGCTCCAGCTCCGTGCGCACCTCGTGCGCGAAGGAGACACGGGCCGAGCCGACGACGTCGGCCGGGTCGGCGTCGGCGAGCGCGGCGCGCGGGTCCTCGACGGCGGCGACCGCGACCCTGAGCGCGCAGGCCCGGTCGAACGGCGGCGGTTCGGTGGCGTTGCCGTACCGGCGCAGGTACAGGTCGTCGACCACCTCGACAGTGAGATCGGCCAGGGACTCGACCAGCTCGGCGCCCGGCTCGGTGTCCCCCGCGACGCCCAGCGAGCGCAGCACGAGCTGACAGAACTGGTGGATCGTCGCGATGGTGGCGTGGTCGAACGCGGCCAGCGCGTCGGCCAGCCGCCGGTGCCGGGCGACCCGCTCGGCGTCGTCGACGTCGAGCAGCGCCGCGACGACGGCGTCCACCGGGCCGGTGTCACGGCCCGCCAGGGCGGCGGCGAACGTGCGCTCGGCCCCGAGCAGGGCGCCGCGGACGCGGTCGCGCAGCTCCTGGGTCGCGGCGCGGCCGAAGGTCACCACGAGCATCTGGTCGAGCGGTACCACGCCCTCCGCGACGTACCGGGTCACGAGCGCGCCGATCGCGAACGTCTTCCCGGTGCCCGCGCTCGCCTCCAGGAGCGCCGTGCCCCGCGGAAGCGGCCCGGCAGGATCGAAGACACCGTCGAAGACGTCCATCAGTCGTTGAACCTCTCGTTCTCCAGGAGCGGGCTCCACACGCGCATCGCGAGCGCGCCGAAGCGGGTCGTCTCGCCCGCCTGCTCCTCGCCCGGCCGCGGCTCCTCGCCGGTCGCGGGCAGTGGGGCGCCCGGCCCGTGGACGCGCGCGTGCTCGGGTTCGGTTCCCTCGCCGTCGAACCGCCCGTCGGACCACTTCTGCCCGGCCCGGAACCGCGCGTCGGCGGGGTCGGAGCCGGTCCTGCGCGCGTCGGCGTAGGCCAGCGACGCCTTGACCGGCAGCGGCAAGGGCTCGGTCAGCCCGCGGTCGCGCAGCGCGACCAGGTCGCGCAGCAGGTCGACCGCCGTATGGTCGAGCGGCCCCAGCCGCGAGCCCTGCCAGGTCTTCGGCGACCGCGGGTTCGCGGGCCTGCCGAGCGCGTAGGCTACCCAGGGGCGGTCGTCGTCCGACGCCGCGAGCGCCAGCAGCCGGACCCAGGACTGCAGGCGGTGCTTGCCGCCGAGCCGGCTGAACTGCACGGCGACCGCGCGGTCGCCGTGCACCCCTGGCACCGTGCCGCGCAGGCTGCGGCCGTCGCCCAGGTCGACGTCGACGTCCACGCCGCGTGCGGGGCTGGCGCGCAGTCCCGTGGCGGCCTCGGCGAGCGGGCCCACGGAGTCCGCGATCCCGCGCAGGAGGCGCCAGCCCAGGCGTCCGGGCGGCAGCTGCCCGCGGCGCCACTCCTTCTGGACTGCGTCGGCGGGCGAGGTGCCGTCCAGCACGTCCCGCAGCACCCGTTCCCCCACGGCCCAGCGGCCCAGCCCGTCGAGCTCGACGGGCAGCCCGTCGTCGAGCGGCTCCTCCTCCCAGGGCCGGCCGACGTCGAGGCGCTGGGTGAGGAAGCCGCGCGCCGGTGAACGGTAGAACGCGAGCAGGTCCTCGAGGGCGACGACACCGTCCCCCGGGGTCACGGGCTCCGGGAGCGGCGCGGTCAGGAACGGGCCCACCGGCGTCCGGCTGCCGGCCGCTGCGCGGGCTCCGGCCAGGGCGGCGTGGTCGAACGTGAAGGCCGAGCCGGGCACGAGGGCGCCGGGCTCGACGGTGCGCCGGTCGAAGGGCTGGAGCGGGTGCCGGACCGTCACGGCCCGGGACACCGGGCGCTCGTCGGGCGTGCGCGCCGTCTCGTCGAGCGCGTCGAGCAGCTCGCCGAGCGGTACGGCGGGGGGCCGTTCCTGGCCCGAGTACTCGTCGGCGCCGCTGTAGGTCACCACGAGGGTCTCGGTGGCGGCGAGGATCGCGTCGAGGAACAGCTGCCGGTCCTCGCTGCGCGGGTCGCGCTCGCCGGTCCTCGGCTCGCGCGCCAGCACGTCGTCGCCGTCGGTGCTGCCGACGCGCGGGAACACGCCGTCGTCGAGCCCGAGCAGGGCGACGACGCGGTGCGGCACCGACCGCATGGGCACGAGCGTCGCGACCGTCAGGGTGCCGGTGCGGAAGTTCGCGCGGGTCGGGCGGCCCGCCACGCGGTCGGCGAGCAGCGCCCGCACGTCCGACAGCCGCAGGGTCACGGCCGCGTCGAGCGCGTCGCCACGCACCCTGGCGAGCTCACGCCGCACCTGCGCGAGCTGCCACGCGTCGGTCGCCGACACGGCGGTGAGCGCCGCGACGCCGTCCTCGAGCACGGTCAGCCAGTGCTCGAGCGGATGCCCGCCGACGAGCGCGTCGGTGACGTCACGCAGCCGCTCCACGAGCTCGGTCAGGCGGCCGACCAGCTCGACCTGCCCGCTGCCGACGTCGTCGAGCGGCAGCGTGCGTTCGAGCCAGGCACCCGTGTCGTCCGACATCGCGACGCCCGCCAGGAGGCGGTCGACGCCCGCCTGCCAGGTGCCGGCGCCGTAGTCGGCGAGGCCGAAGTCGGCGCGGTGCTCGGCGTCGAACCCCCACCGCACGCCGGTCTCGCGGCCCCAGTGCGCGAGCTGTTCGAGGTCGTCGTCGCGGAACCCGAAGCGGCGGCGCACGGGCTCGGCGTGGGCGAGGTCCACGACGTCGGCGACCCCCGCCCGTCCGCCCGCGAGGTCCAGGAGGCGCGCCACGACGGCGAGCAGCGGGTTGGTCCGGTCCAGCGCCCGGTCGGCGAGACGCACGCGCAGGCGGTGCGCGGGGTGGCCGTGCGGCCCGACGACGTCGGCCAGCCCGAACGCCGCGGTGACCAGGGGCGCGTACGTCTCGATGTCCGGGCACATGACGAGCACGTCGCGCGGTTCGAGCGTCGGGTCGTCGGCGAGCAGGCCGACGAGCACGTCGCGCAGCACCTCGACCTGCCGGACCGGGCCGTGGCAGGCGTGCACCTGGACCGAGCGGTCGGCGGGACCCAGGACGCGGGCGCTTGCCTCCCCGACGGCGTCGGCCCGCAGGTCGTGCTGCAGCATCCCGAGGAGGGTGGACGGCGGTTCGTGGGCGTCGCCGGCGCCCTCGCCGCGGGTGACCGGCTCGTCCCGGAGGTCGATCGCGGACAGCGTGCGCTGGAGCTCGCGCGTGTCGCGGCCGAGCGTGGCCAGGAGCCGGTGCCCGACGCGTTCGTGGGACCGGTCGGCGGCGCGGTCGACGGGCCCGCCCAGATCCGTGAGCGCCGACCAGAGCGCTGCCGAGGGGTGGGGCAGCCACAGGTGCACGTCGCGGTGCGCGCCGAGCGCGCCGACCAGCTCGACCTCGCTCGCGGCCAGGCGCGTGTGGCCGAACAACGACAGGCGCCCCGGCAGGTCGAAGGCACCCGGCTCGGCGCGCAGCCGCTCGACGACGGCGGCCTGGCGGACGTGGGGCGGTGCGGCGTCGACCCGCTCGGCCAGGGCGCGCCACAGCGGCGGCTGCCACGCGAGATCGGCAGGTACCGGGCGCCCGCACCCGTCGGTGTCGCGGCCCGCGGCCCAGTCGGCGACCAGCGACGGGCGCTGGGTCGCATACCCGGAGAACAGACGCGCCAGCCGTCGGGCGACGGCCAGCCGTCTGCCCCGGCGCAGGTCACCCTCCTCCCCGGGCAGGCCGTGGCCGAGGTGCTGGGCGAGCAGCGCGGCCCACGGCTCGTCGAGGCACGCGTCGATCGACGTCAGCAGCGGCCAGGTCAGCGCCTGGGGTGCCCACGGGTCGTCGTCACGGGTGCCCGTCACCTCGGCGAACAGGGACCCGGGCGAGCGCAGGTCCACGCCGGCGCACACTCCGTCGTCGCGCCCGGGGGCCGCGCCGAGCCGGTGGCTGAGCCGCTGCGCGAGCCAGCGCTCGACGCCGCGCGCCGGGACGACGACGACCTCGGTCGCGAACGGGTCCTCCGGGGGCGTGGCCAGCAGGTCCCCCAGCCCCTGTACGAGCAGGTCCGTGCGCGACGCACGGTGGAGGACGACTGGCATGGCGCCAACGTATCGCGCACGGTTGCCGACCACGCGGTGATCGCGCGCGCTCCTCGCCAGCTCGTCGCTCCCGCCGCCCCGATCACCCCGCGACGTCGTCGGGCAGCACGCCGGTCTCGCGCAGCGCGCGCCGCAGGTCCAGCGCCGGGTAGTCCCGCAGGATCAGCAGCCGCACCGTGTACTGGGGGAAGACGCCGGCGGCCGCCGCGCCGTCGCGGAACCACAGCACGTCCCGGTCGTCGTCGCGGCCGTAGTCCGACTGGACCGTCCCGCGCTCGATCGCGGCGCCGTGCTCGACGCGGCGGACCGACCAGAGCGGCTCCTGCGCGCCGTGCACCCAGACCTCGACCCGGTCGGGCAGCACGGCGAGGACCACCTGCAGCTCGCTCGCCCACGCTCGCCGCCAGCTTCGCGGCAGCACTCCGCGTTCGTCGGCCAGCGCGGACATGCCGTGGCCGGCGTAGCCGGGTACGAACACCGCCCCGGGACTGCGCCGGGCGGCCGCACGGATCGTCCGCAGGCGGCGCCACCGGGTGCGGCTCGCCGGACCGAGCATGTAGACCAGCCCCACGCCTGCCCACCAGAGCACGAGGACGCCGACGACCCCGGCGAGGGCGACGAGGAAGTTCAGCGGTGTGCGCTCGACACCCGAACCCAGCAGGACGATCACCGCGAGCGCCCCGAAGAGGAGAGTCCCTCCGATCAGTCCTTCGTACTCGTGCCACAGCTCCCTCAGCCGCCTGCGGCCGTGCCGGTCCGCCGCCATGGTCAGGTCCTCCCGGGCCCCGTGCGTTCGCGTCCAGCCGCGAGCGTGCCACGAGCCCTCCGGGTGGGGTCCCGCTGCGTACGGTCCCGGCTGTCGAGTGCGGTCCCGCCGGCTGCCTCCGGTACGTCACCGGCAGCTACTGCTCACCTTCCCGCTGTTCGCGCAGCAGGTCACGTGCCTGGTCGCCGCCCCGTTCCTGCTCGAGCCCGTGCAGGGTCCGCCGCAGCTTCTCCTCCGGTTGGCGCGGTGGCAGGAGCGGGACGTCGGGATCCACGACGGCCTCCACGACGACGGGCCGGTCCGCGGACAGCGCCTCGGTCCACGCCTGACGAACCTGTCCCGGCTCCTCGACGCGCAGACCCTTCAGCCCGAGCAGCTCCGCGTACGCGGCGTACGGGAACGGTGGCACGGTCTGCGACGTCGGGAACCGCGGGTCGCCCTCCATCTCGCGCTGCTCCCAGCTGACCTCGGCCAGGTCACCGTTGTTCAGGACCAGGACGACGAACCGGGGGTCCGGCCAGCGCCTCCAGCGGTCGGCGACCGTGATGAGCTCGGACAGACCGTTCATCTGCATCGCGCCGTCTCCCGCCAGCACCACGACCGGGCGGTCGGGGTGGAGCAGCTTCGCGGCGATCCCGTAGGGCATCGCGGAGCCCATCGAGGCGAGGGTGCTCGACAGGTGCGCCGGCGCACCGGACGGCAGCCGGAGGAAGCGCGCGTACCAGTACGTCACCGACCCGACGTCCACGGCTACCTGCACGTCGGGCGGGAGGTGCGCGGACAGCTCGCTGACCACGAGCTGCGGGTTGAGCCGGGCCGGCCGCTGCGCGACCCGCTGCCCCGCCAGCTCGCGCCAGGCGGTGACGGAGCTCTCGACCTCGGGTCGCCAGCCGGGCTGTGCGGGCAGCAGCGGCACGAGGGCGTTGAGCGTGCTCGCCGCGTCACCCACGAGGGCCACCTCGACGGGGAACTTCGTGCCGATGTTGCGCGCCGCCACGTCGACCTGCACGGCTCTGGCCTGCCCGGGCGCGGGGTAGAACTCGGTCCATGGATCGTTGCTGCCGACGATGAGCAGGGTGTCGCACCCCGCCATGAGGTCCGCCGACGCCGTCGTGCCGAGATGCCCCATGACGCCGCAGTGGTAAGGGAGCGACTCGTCGAGCAGGGGCTTGCCCAGCAGCGACGTCGTGATGCCCGCGCCGAGGCGCTCGGCGATCTCGCGGAGCGGCCCCTCGGCACCCGCGGCCCCCTGACCGGCCAGGATCGCGACCCGCCGGCCGGCCCCGAGGAGATCCGCCGCCGACTCGAGCCGGGCCACGTCGGGAATCGTCCGGGGCTGCGCGTAGGCCGTCGAGGACACCACGAACCCGTGCTCCTGTCCTGGCTCGGGGGCCTCGGCCTGCTGGACGTCGTGCGGGACGATCACGCAGACCGGGCTCGACGTGGCCAGAGCGGTGCGGAACGCGTTGTCCAGGACGTGCGGCAGCTGTTGGGGCGACGACGCCACCTGCACGTACTGCGCACAGACGTCCTTGAAGAGCGTGTGCAGGTCGACCTCCTGCTGGTAGCCGGACCCGAGTGCGCTGCTCACCACCTGCCCGACGATCGCCACCACGGGCCGCCGGTCCAGCTTCGCGTCGTAGAGCCCGTTGAGCAGGTGGACGGCGCCGGGGCCTTGCGTCGCCAGACATACTCCCACCCCTCCCCCGTACTTGGCGTGGCCGGTCGCCATGAACGCCGCCATCTCCTCGTGGCGAGCGGTGACCAGCTCGATGCGGTCCTGCTGCCGGCGCAAGGCCGCCAGGATCGGGTCGACGCCGTCGCCCGCGTAGCCGAAGATCCGCCTGACGTCCCAATCGACCAGCCGGCTGACGATGCCGTCGGCCACCAGAGTGGAGCTCATCTGACTCTCCTGAACGCTCATCCGCCCTCGGACGGCCGGCACCTACCCCGGCGTTGGCTCCACCGGACGCGCCGTCCTCCTCATGGTGGCCGCGACGTGCGAAGGTCGCCACGCGGTGGAGCCGGCCGGCACCAGCACGACCTGGCGATCGGCTCGGGCGACCGTGGCCGGCCGGTGCGCGATGAGCAGGACGGCGCGGTCGCGGGAGCGGTTCAGCAGGTCCAGGACCGCGGTGTCGGCCTCGTGGTCCAGGGAGGCGGTCGCCTCGTCGAGGACGAGGACCCGGGGCTCGCGCAGGAGTGCCCGCGCGATCGCGACGCGGGCCCGCTGCCCGCCGGACAAGCCGGTGCCGTGCTCTCCGACGGGCGTGTCCAGCCCGAGCGGCAGGCCGACGTCCGGGGCATCGAGTCCCCCCGCGCGGGCGGCGCGCAGCACGGCTTCCGCCGGGGCGTCCGGCCAGCCGAGGACGATGTTGGTCCGGATCGTCCCGTGCAGGAGCGGGGACGACTGCGGGACGACGGCGATGAGCTCGCGCAGCCGGTCCTCCGGCAGCGCACGGAGGTCGACGCCGTCGAGGCGGATGCTGCCGCCGTCCGGGTCCCAGAGCCGCAGCACGAGCCCCGCGGCCGTCGTCTTGCCGGCGCCCGACGGGCCGGTGAGGGCGACGATCTCGCCAGGGCGCACGTGCAGGTCGAACCGGTCGAGCACCGGCCGGGAGCGTGCATAGGCGAAGTCCACGCGGTCGAAGACGAGACCTGCCTCGCCGTGGCGCGCGGCGGCCGAGCGCGTGGCAGCCGAGCGCGTGGCAGCCGGCCCGACGGCGGGCGGCTGGTCCAGCGCGCGGAGGATCCGGGCGGCGGACTCGCGCAGGGTTCCGGCACTGCGCAGCAGCTCGGCGATCTGGGCAGCCGGGCCGAGGCCGGCTACCGCGACGGTGACCGCGAGCGGGACGGCCGCGGCCTCGATCGCGGCGGCATCCTGGAGGGCCACTGCCATCGCCCCGACCGCGGCGAGGGCGAACATGGCGTCGGCGATACCCCGCTCCGCACCCAGCCGGGCCGCCTCACGCTGCTCGATCCGGGCGTGGGCGCGAGTACCGTCGGTGATGCGCCCGAGCTGGGCGTCCAGCGCGTCGGCACCTGTCAGCTCACGTATGCCCCGGATGGTGTCGAGCAGCTCCGCTTGGACCTGCGCCGCCCCGTCCGCGAGCGCTTCGGCATTGCGGCGGGCGGCCCGGGCGGTCACGAGGGGCACGACCACGCCGACGACGAGCAACGGCACCCAGACGAGCAGGAGCAACGGGCTGATCATCATCGAGACGACCGTGCTGACCGACAGGATCAGTGCCGCGCTGAGCGTCTGCGCCACGGTGTGGGCGTAGAGCCATTCGAGCGTCTCGATGTCGCCCATGACGGTGTTCACCAGCTCGCCGGTGCGGTGGTGCTGCCGCCGGGACGGCAGGGCCCGCCGCAGCGCCGCGAACACCCGGCCGCGCAGGATGCCGATGAGCCCGTACGCGAGGCCGTGCGAGACCCACGACTCGCGCCAGGCCGCCACGGCCGCCAGGACCGAGACAGCGGCGAGCGCGGCCGTGACCGCGCCACGGGAGACCGGGATGCCCGCCGCCACCTGCCCGACCGCCAGGGCCAGCCCGAGGGCGATGGTCAGCACGGCCGCCTGGGTGACGACGCTCCACAGCACGGTCTCGGCGAAGAGGCGCCGGCGGGCGGCGATGATCGGCAGGAGCCGCAGGACTGGCGTCATCGTGGGGCTCCTGCGGGTTGGGCGGGGACGACCGGGGGTCCCTCCCCGGTCGACGCGACACGTCCGTTCTCGAAGCGGATCCATCGGGTGCATCGTTCCGCCGCGCTGAGGCGGTGCGCGATGACGATGGTCGTGCGCTCGGGTGCGTCGGCGAAGACGCCCTCGACGACGCGGCGCTCGGTGTCCGCGTCCAGCGCCGACGTGACCTCGTCCAGCACGAGCACCGGGGCCCGGGCGAGCAGCGCGCGGGCGATCGCGATCCGCTGCCGCTGCCCGCCCGAGAGCTGCTGACCGTTCTCGGCGAGCACGGTGTCGTAGCCGTCGGGCAGCGCGCTGATCATCTCGTGGGCGTCGGCGGCGTGCGCCGCTGCCTCGATCTCCGCGTCCCCGGCGTCGGGACGGTAGAGCCGGAGGTTCTCGCGGACGCTCCACGCGAACAGCACCGGGTCCTGTGGCACCACGACGACGCTCTGCCGGAGCGCGCGGTGCGTATAGCCGCGCAGGTCGGTCCCGTCGATGCTGACCGTGCCCCGGTCCGGGTCGGCGCCGCGCTCGAGCAGCCGGGCGACCGTGCTCTTGCCCGCGCCGGACGGCCCGAGGATCGCTACCGTGTCCCCCGGCTCGATCCGCAGGTCGATGCCGCTCACGCCGGTCTCCGCGCCGGGGTACCGGTAGGCGACCTGAGAGAGCTCGACCGACGCCCCGCGGGGTGCGGGAGCGGTGCGCGAGCCCTCTCCGCTCACCGCGGGCTCGGCGGACAGGAGCCGGTCGAGCCCGTCCACGGCGGTCAGCCCGAGATAGCCGGCGTGCCAGTGCTGGCCGAGCTCCGCGACGGGCCGGAAGCACTCCCGGGCGAGCATCAGCACGAGCACCGCCGTCGTCGCCGTCGCGCTGCCGGTGACGACCGCGGCGAGGGCGGCGAGCACCGCGGCGACCACGCCGAGGTGTATCGCGAGTGAGCTCAGCGCGCTCTCGACGAGCGACACCCGGAGCTGGGACATGGTTCGTGCGCGCAGGTCCTCCGCACGGACGTCGAGGTCGGCACCGATCCGGCCCGCGGCACCGAAGCTGCGCAGCAGCGGTATCGACTGCAGCGCCTCGACGTAGTCACCGGACAGCCGGGTGAAGGCCTCCCAGCGGCCCCGCCCGTTGCGCAGCAGCCGCGCGTCCCACAGCCGGGGCGCGAGCACGGCGACGACGGCGGCGACGGCCAGCGCGGCGCCCGCCGGGGGCGCGAGCGCCGCCACGAGCACGACGATCGTGGCCGGGACCAGGAGCACGACGACGAGCTGCGGCAGGTAACGCGTGTAGTACGGGTCCAGCCCGTCGACCCCGCCGATGACGGTCGCCGCGGTCCGTCCGGCGCGGCGCTCGGACTCGGGAGCCGCGGCGATCTTGTCCAGCAGACGGCTCCGAAGGCGGATCCGCACCGCCACCCCGATCCGGGTGGTCAGCGGCTCGCGCGCCCAGATCACCGCCGCGCGGACCAGCGCGACGACGGCGAGCGCGGTCAGCGGCGCACCCACCTCCCCGTCGCCCCGGACCAGCGACGCGACGACCAGGCCGGCGAGGACGGCGAACGCCACGTGCAAGGCGGACAGGACCAGGCCGACGGCGGCGAGCGCGAGGATCGGCCCCGGCACGGTACCGGCGAGCTGCAGGAGCCGGCGATGGATCACCGCTCAGAGCTCCTCGGGGTAGAGCGCCTCCGCGATCTGGCGGACCGCCGCGACGTTGCCAAGCGTGCCGGGGAACACGTCGGCGGCGGAGACGGCGATCAGCCGGTCCTCCCGTACGGCGGGCATGTCGGGGAACGTGCTGGTGAGGTACTCGCGGGCCGCCGCCTCGTGCTCGGCGTCGGACACGGAGAAGACGAGCGCGTCGGGCGCCTCGGCGGCCAGGGACTCCGGGGTGATCTCGGCGGCGAAGAAGTCGGCGAAGGCGGGCTGCTCGGGCGTGTAGACGTTGTCCGAACCGGCCAGCCGCAGGATGTCGTACTCGACGCCCGCGCCGATCGCGGAGAGGGACGTCCCGTCGACATACACCTGGGCGACGCGCAGCCCGTCCACGTCGGCGACGGCGGCGGAGACCTCGTCGAGCTCGGCCTGGCTCTCGGCGATCAGGTCGGCGGCGGTGTCCTCGACGCCGAAGATCGCGCCCAGGTCCTCCAGGTCGGTGAAGAGGTCGGTGACCTCGCCCGTCATCCGGCGGTCCGCGCATCCCCCGGTGGCGACGTAGACGGCGGCGCCCGCGTCCTGGAGCTGCTCGATGCTCGCGAAGCCCTGCTCGGCGGTGAACTCGTAGGTGGTCGGCGAGTAGACGAAGTCGGGCTGCACCGCGAGGAGGTCCTCCCGGCTGGGCGGTGCTTCGCCGCCGATCACCGGGACGTCCGCCGCGAGCGAGGCGACGTCGTCGGGCAGCGCCTGCGTGGTCGCCTGGGCCTGGCCCGCCAGGCCGTCGGCCAGGCCGAGGCGCAGCAGCAGCTCCGTCTGGGACGGGTGCATGCCGACCACCGCTCCCGGAACGCCGTCGACCACGACGTCCCGGCCGCAGTTGTCCACGCTGACCGGATCCCCGCCGGCCGCCTGTCCCGATGCCGGGGCGACACCGGACCCGCAGGCGGACAGGAGCAGGGTGGCCGCGGCAAGCGTGGCGACGGAGCCGGTGGCGGGCGTACGACGGTGGCGTCGGGTCATGACGAGATCTCGCTTTCGGTGTGCACGGGTGCGGGAACCGGAGCGGCCCCCGGCGGGTGGGAGCCGGACTGCGGCTGCCGGAAGGCCAGGACGCGGCCGTGAGCGTCCTCGAGGACGCGCGCCTCCACGCCGAAGACGGCGTGGACCAGCTCAGGGGTGAAGGTCACGGACGGTGGTCCGTCGGCGGCGACGGCTCCGGCGTCGAGCACCACGACGCGGTCGCAGTACTGCGCCGCGAGGTTGAGGTCGTGCAGCGCGGCGATCACCGTGCGGCCGAGGCTGCGGACCGTGCTCATCAGCTCGAGCTGGTGGTTGATGTCGAGGTGGTTGCTCGGTTCGTCGAGCACGAGGACCGGGCTCTGCTGCGTCAGTGCCCGCGCGAGCATGACGCGCTGGCGCTGGCCGCCGGAGAGAGTGCCCACCATGCGTCCCGCCAGGTCGTCGATCCCGGCACGCCGCATGGCGTCGTCCGCGACGCGCAGGTCCTCGGCCGTGTCCCGCCCGAAGGAGGCGTGATGGGGTGCCCGGCCCAGGAGCACCACCTCGTGCACGCTGAGGTCGAAGTCGGTGTTGGGGTCCTGCAGCATGACCGCGACCTGCCGGGCGTGCTGTCGCCCGGAGAGCGTGCGCACGTCGGTGCCGTCGACCCGCACCGCGCCGCGGCTCGGCCGGACGGTGCGGTAGAGGGTACGCAGCAGCGAGGACTTGCCGCTGCCGTTGGGGCCGACCAAGCCCACCACGGTGCCCGGCTCGACGGTCAGCGAGGCGCCGTGCACCACCTCGGTCCCGCCGAGGACCACGGAGACGTCGTCGAACTCGACCCTCATCGTCCGAACCCCGCCCGGTCGGCGCCGCCCCGGCGCATCAGCCAGAGGAAGAACGGCGCCCCGACGAACGCCGTCAGGATGCCGAGCGGGATCTCGGTCGGCATCGCCACGGTGCGCGCCAGCAGGTCCGCGGTCATCAGGAACACCGCGCCCGCCAGCACGGTGACCGGCAGCATCCGCCGGTGGTCGGCGCCCACGACGATGCGGGCGACGTGCGGGATCACGAGCCCGACGAAGCCGATGCCGCCGGCGACCGAGACGACGGTGCCGGTCAGCAGCGAGGCCACGACGAGGAGCAGCCCGCGCAGCCGGGTGGCGTCCACGCCCAGCGCGGTCGCGGACTCGTCGCCCGTCATCAGTGCGTTGAGCGAGCGCGACGTGCCGGCGGCGACGAGGCACGCGACCACGAGGGCGATCGCCGGGCCGATCAGGCTCGGCATGGTCGCCGCCGACACGCTGCCCAGCAGGAAGAACATGATGCTGACGACGTTCTGGGCGTCCGTCGAGATCGTCAGGTAGCTCGTCACCGCGCTGAACAGCGTGCCGAGGGCCACGCCGGCGAGGATCATCCGGGTCGGCGACAGCTCGCCGCCCTTCCGCGCAAGGGCCGCCACGCACGCGCACGCCGCCAGCGCCCCGACGAACGCGGCCACGTTCAGCGAGAGTCCGCCGAGCACGCCCGTGCCGAACACGATCACCAGCACGGCGCCCACGCTCGCGCCCGAGGACACCCCGAGGATGTAGGGCTCGGCCAGCGGGTTGCGCACCGTCACCTGGATCAGCGCGCCCGCGAGCGCCAGACCCGCTCCGGCCAGCCCCGCGAGCAGCGTCCGCGGCAGCCGGAACTGCCACACGGCCTGGTCCTGCAACGGCGTAAGGGTCCCGTCCGACATCCACGGCATGCCCGGCACCAGGTGCCCCGCCGTGATCTGCGCCGCCTCGGCGAGGGTCACCTCGACCGAGCCCACCGCACCGGAGACGACCACGAGGACGGCGATCCCGAGGGCCAGGATCGCGCAGGACAAGGCGGTCCGTCGCACGAGGTGGCGTCGGATCGAGAACGAGGAACCAGGAGGGCTGCTCGAGGTCGGCGCCACAGAGGCGTGCACGCGTGCGGTCACGCCGTGACAGTAGTGATAACCATTATCAATTTCAACTCGCCGACCGGTCCGGCATTGAGAACAGCTATCAGTGGTGGTTGACTGCGTCAGATGAGAACCGTTATCAGCAGTGGGTGGCGCGTGCCCCTGCGCGCGCCGAGCACCAAGGTGCGATGAACGAGCGGGCACCCCTCCGCGGACTCTCGCCCCGTTCGCTCGTCCACCGCGAGCTGGCGACGAGCGACCGGTTCCGCACCGTGAGCGAGATCCACCGCTCACTGGCGGGCCAGCGGCGTCGCCCCAGCCTCTCGACCGTGTACCGGACCCTGACCGCACTCGCGGGCTCAGGGCTCGCCGAGACGGTCCATCTCCCCGCGTCCGGCATCGCCTATCGCTTGCGACCCGGGCAGGGGCGCGGACCGTATCTCGTCTGCATGCGGTGCGGTGCGGCGACAGCTGTCCCGCTGGCCGACCTCGCACCCTGGTTCCGCACCGTCGCGGAGCAGCAGGGCTTCACCGGCGTCGAGGCGCGGGTCGAGCTCTGGGGCCGGTGCGGGAGCTGCCGCAACACGGTTAACGAGAATGGTTCTCATTCCTGATATCGTCTGCGCCGCGGCCGAGGCCGCTCCATGCACCGTTCCCGAAAGGAGCAAGCTCCGCCCTCGCGACAGCCGGCGGAGCTCAGACACCATGCCACTCAGCGCACGTACCCGCCCCCGATCGAGGAGCCTGGTCGCCCTCGGCCTCGTGCTGCCGCTCATCGCGACCACCGCGTGCTCACCCGGCACGCCGGAGGGCGGCGTCGACGTCCTCACGTCGTTCTATCCGTTGCAGTACGTCGCCGAGCAGGTCGGCGGCGAGCACGTGAACGTCACGAACCTCACGCCCGCCGCCGCCGACCCGCACAGTGTCGAGCTCTCGCCGGCCCGGGTTCGGGAGATGGGTCAGGCCGACCTCGTCGTATACCTCTCCGGTTTGCAGCCGGCGACGGACGACGCGGTGGAGGCGAACCCGCCCGAGCGCCTGCTCGACACCGCCGAGGCGGCGGGACTGGAGGCCGGGCCCAACGGTGCCGGGGCAGAGACGTCGGACTCCGGCGCGCTCGACCCCCATTTCTGGCAGGACCCCTCTCGGCTCTCGGACGTCGCACAGGACGTCGCCGCCGAGCTCTCGGACACCGATCCCGATCACGCGGCCGACTACGCCGCCAACGCCGAAGCCCTGGTCGCCGAGCTGGGTGCCCTGGACGGGGACTATCGCGAGGCTCTCGCGCAGTGCGCGGGGGCAACCCTCGTCGTGTCGCACGAGGCGTTCGGGTACCTGGCCGAGCGGTACGACCTCGTCCAGGTCGGCATCTCGGGTATCGACCCCGAGGCCGAACCGTCGCCCGCCCGGTTGCGGGCCGTGCGCTCCGTGGTCCAGGCCGACGACGTGCAGACCATCTTCTTCGAGGTGATCACGAGCCCTGAGGTCGCCCAGGCCCTCGCGGAGGACATCGGCATCGACTCCGCCAAGCTGGACCCGATCGAGGGTCAAGCCGATCCCGAGGCCGACTACATGGACGTCATGCGCGAGAACCTGGCGGCCCTCGAGGACGGGCTCGTGTGCGCCGGGTCGGGAGCCGGAGGGACAGATGGATCCCGCTGAGTTCTGGGCGACCGGCGACTACGCCGTCGTCGGCGACCTGTGGGCACAGCCCGGCCGCGATCTGGCGACCTCGTTCCCCGTCGAGGGCCGGGACGTGGTCGACCTGGCCACCGGCACCGGCGTCACCGCCATCGCCGCAGCTCTTGGCGGGGCGCGGTCGGACCGAGGCGCGCCGCCTGACCCGGCCCGGCGGCCAGATCGTCTTCACGAGCTGGTCCACCACCGGTCTGTTCGGGCAGATCCGGCAGACGCTGGCGCCCTTCTTCCCCGCGGCCCCCGAGCCGTGGCACGAGACCGCGCACGGCATCCGTGCCGTAGCGGGCCAGTACGCGCGGGTCAGTGAGGAATCGTTCGTCATGACCGTCGGATCGCCCGAGCAGTTCGTCGCCCAGCTCGAACAGCACAGCGCACCCATCGTGCTCGGTGCCGCGAGCCTCGGACCCCGGTGGCCGCAAGCGCGCGAACGGCTCGTGGTGACGGTGCGCGAGGCGGGCGAGCACCGCGACGGCGGCTTCCAGGTCCCCGTGGGCTACCTGCGCACCACGCTCAGCACGACCGCCGGTGCGGGAGCCCTGCCGAGCGCCCAGCGCGCCGGGACAGCTCGGCGAAGGCGTGACGCAGGTCGGGCGGACCGATGACCTCGATCTCCGTGTCGAACCGGGCCAGCGTGGCGGCCATCGCGGCCCAGGACCACGACCCGGTCACCAGCCGGGTCCGAGTGGGACCGAGCTCTTCGACGAGCCCGTCACCGGCGAACGGGGCCACCCGCGCGGCGGGCAGCTCAAGGATCACCTCTCCACGGCACGGCCATTCGTCCGCGCCCTCTGCCCCTTTGACCACTGACCCTTTGAAGCGGGCGGACAGGAACGTGGCGACATCGCCACCCGGCACCTCGCGAGGCGCGAAACGCGGCCCGTTCGGGACGCGGAGCGTCATCCGGTCGGCACGGTAGATCCGCCAGTCCCCACGGTCCGGTGACCACCCGACGACGTACCAGCGCCCTTGGCGGACCACGAGGTGGTGCGGCTGTACCCGCCGAGCCGGCTGCGGGCCGGCATCATCCGACGGCCCCGGCGACCGGTAGTCGAACCGCAACTCCTCGCCCGACCGGACGGCAGTGCTCAGTGCGACCAGGACGTCGGTGTCGACCTGGGGACCGATCCCGCGCCCGGCCGATTCGACCGCGGTGACCGCCAGGGCGTCGACCCGCCGCCGCAGGCGCGAGGGCAGGACCTGCCGGACGGTGGCCAGCGCCCGCGCGGCAGAGTCCTCGATGCCTGCTCCCGTCACGATCGCTATGCGCAACGCCACGGCGAGCGCGATCGCTTGTTCGTCGTCGAACAGCAAGGGCGGCAGCTCGCTGCCCGCCTCGAGCCGGTAACCGCCGTCGGGACCCCTGACCGCCTGGACCGGATAGCCGAGCTCGCGCAGGCGGTCGACGTCGCGGCGCACGGTGCGCTCGCTGACCCCGAGCCGGTGGGCGAGCTGCTCCCCCGGCCAGTCGCGGCGGGCCTGCAGCAACGACAGCAGGGAGAGCAGGCGACCGGAGGTCGCCGTCGAGGACGCGATCGGCATGTCCTCCACCCTGCCACGAGTACCGGACGTTCCCTGACCGGAACTGGTGACAGATTCGTCTCGTCGCCGGGGCTCTCCCGCGATGACTTCCACCTGTGAGGACTGGACCACCATGTCGATCAATGCTGTTGCCCACCTGAACTTCCACGGTCAGGCCCGTGCGGCCCTCGAGTTCTACCACTCCGTGTTCGGCGGACAGATCGCCGTCACCACCTACGGCGACTTCGGGATGCCGGCCGAGCTGCCCGGCGCCACCAAGGTGGTGTTCGGCCAGGTCGTCGCCGACAACGGCTTCCGGCTCATGGCCTACGACGTCCCCGGCCAGGACGTCCCCGTCGCCCAGGGCGCGCCGACCACCCGCCGGGAGAACGGCGTCACCCGCACCGAGGAGCCGTTCTTCCTCTCGGTCCGCGGCGAGAGCGGCGAGGAGGTCGGCGCGCTGTGGGAACGGCTGGCCGAGGGCGCGACCGTCATCGAGGCCTATGCCCCGGCCCAGTGGGCGCCCGCCTTCGGGATGCTGACCGACCGCTTCGGCATCACCTGGATCCTCGACGTCGCGGCGGAGTACACCCAGGCCTGACCCAGGGCCTTGCGAACTCGGGGTGCGGCCCGGCCGGGCCGCACCCCGTCCCTCCGCCCTGGTGGCCTGCTCCAGACCAGCACGGCGACGGCGTGCTGCGAGTCGGTCAGGTCCCGGCGACGGCGGGGCGCTCCCGGGGCCGCAGCACCGCGGTGGTGGGCCGGTCCGGGGCGGCGGCCTCGACCAGCAGGTCGATGGTGTCCTCCAGCGCGTCAAGCACCTCCGGAAGAGCCGCGGCGACGTCGGCCGGGTCGGCGTCGGGACGGTCGTAGGCCGACCGGATCAGGTGCTCGGCGGCGTCCAGGACGATCTCGCGCCGGTCGAGGTCCTTGACCGCGACGATCGCGGAACCGGACATCACGGTCTTGAACGCGGTGACGATCTCGGTCGTTGGCCGGTCTCGGACCAGGCTGTGCGCCTGCATGATCGAGATGATGCGGTGCAGTGCGAGCCCCGGGAAGTTTTCCGCGTCGGCTGCCGCGTCGGGCTCGCCGGGTTTCTGTGGGGCCAGGCCGGGGATCTCCAGGACGGCGGCGATCTCGCGGCGCACGACGTGTCCAACGCTCAGGTACGTGATACCGGTCCGCAGCTCGTCGGAGAGACGGGCCAGGAGTGTGGCGGTCTCGAGCTGCACCACGGCGCCGTACAGCCTGGCCTTGGTCGGCCAGTACAGGAAGACCGTCCCCTTGCCGACGCCGGCGCGGGCGGCCACGGCGTCCACCGTCGCGTGCTCCGCCCCCTCCAGCAGGAACTGCTCCCGGGCGGCGGCCAAGATCGCTTGCGCGCGGTCCTGCACCGGACGTGCCATCGTCACTCCTCCTCTCGGGCGAGCATCATCCTAGTCCGGAGTTCTTGACCTGCGTTGGATTCCCAGTCAATAATGGGCTCCACAACACCCCGGACGAGAGGGATCGACATGAGCAAGCCGCGCGCACTGGTAGTCGGGATGGGTATCGGGGGGCTGGCCACGGCCCTGCGCCTGCACGACATCGGCTGGGAGTCCGTGCTGGTGGAACGAGCGCCCGAGCGCCGCGGCGCCGGCTACTTCGTGGCGATGTTCGGCGCCGGGAAAGGACCTGCCGGCCGGCTCGGCGTGCTGGACACCATCGGCAACCGGACGGACCCGGCGTCGATCACCTACGACGTGGAGCGTGACGGCCGACGCCGGCCGGGCATGGGGTACGGCGACGTGCCCGGCGCGCCGCGGCTCGTCCTGCGCGGCGACATCGAGGGTGCCCTGTTCGACGCCGTCGAGCCGCTGGCAGAGATGCGGTTCGGCACCACTCCCGTGGCCATCGAGGAGAGCGCCGACGGCGTCGACGTCACGCTGCGCACCACCACCGGCGACGCCACGACGGGCGGGCACAGCACCGAGACCACCGAGCGATTCGGCCTCGTGGTGGGTGCCGACGGCCTGCGCTCCACCGTGCGCCGTCTGGCCTTCGGCCCGGACGCCGACTACATGCGGCCGTTCCACCACATCCTCGGCGTCTCGGTCCTCCAGGAACCGGTGCCCGGCTTCAAGCCGACCGACGGCATAGTGCTCGCCGAGCCCGGCCGGTCGGCGTGGGTGTTCCCGTTCACCGACCACAAGCCCACCGTCCTGCTCAGCTACCGCACCGACGACGAGGACGCGCAGTTCCGCCGCTCGCCGGCGGAATCGATGCGCCGAGCCTTCGGACCGGAGCTCACCGGGCCCGTGCTGGGCAACCTCCTGGACCAGTTCGAGGCCGCCGACGACAAGCTGTTCGACTCCGTGCACCAGGTCGTGATGCCCCGTTGGCACACCGACCGCGTCGTGCTGCTCGGCGACTCCGCCTGGTGCGTGACGCTGTACTCCGGCATGGGCGCCTCCAGCGCGATGGCCGGCGCCGACCTGCTCGGCACGGTGCTGCAGCGCAACCCGGGCAACCCCGCCCGCGCCCTGCGCGAGTGGGAGATGCGGCTGCGCCCGTTCATCGCGACCCACCAGGCGAGCGGCCGCCGCGACCTCGTGATGTTCATCCCGCAGACCCGCCGCGACAAGCAGACCCGGACCTTCACCCAGACGCTCCTGGGCAACCCCACCGGCAAGCGCCTCATGCAGCGGATCCTGGCCCCCCAGTTCCACGAGAAGTCGATCGACTTCGCCGCGGCCTGACCTGCCACCCGCGCATCGCCGACCTACCGACTCGCCCCCGGCGGAAGATCGCGTCCGATCAGCCGCACGATGGCCACCTCGGTCGCCTCGGCCATGTCGACGGAGCCCGGCTCCAGCAGCCACTGCAGCTGCAGACCGTCCATGGTCGCGACGATCACCCGGGAGGTGGTCCCGCTGTCGACGTCGGCCGCCACCTCCCCCGACGACCGCGCGTCGTCCAGCGCCTCGGCCACGAGGGCCAGCAGCCCCTGGTAGCGGTCGCGGAACCAGCCCTGCGCCGGGTGCTCAGCGGTCACGCTCTCGGCAGCGAGCACGGTGTAGAGCCGCACGATGCCCTCGCGTTCGGCATTGCGCCGCGTGGTCTCGACCAGGTGGCGCAGGAACGCGAGGCCGCGGGGGCGCTCGCTGCCGAGCTCCTCGATGTCCGTCGAGTCGCGCAGGTCCAGCACTCCGGTGAGCAGGCCCGCCTTGGACGAGAAGTAGTGCAGGACACCGGCCTGGGTCAGCCCGACCCGGTCCGCGATCTGCGCCAGCGACGCGCTCTGGTAGCCGCGTTCCGCGAACGTCTCCATCGCGATGCGCAGGATCTCGGCCCGACGCTCCGCGGGAGGACGCCGCACCCTGGCTCCCCCGGCTTCTCGTGTCATCCGGGCGAGTCTACGGACCCGGCGGCCCGCTTACCCGCCCCTGGGGCAGGGACATGTGGATACCCCTACCTACCGAGCACTCGGTAGGTACGGGTATGCTCGCCGCAAAATCCCACCCACCGAGGGAGTCGCAATGACGCGCACAACTCGCACCGGGTCCGTCCGGCTGTCGCTCGCCGCGCTGAGCGTCCTCGCCGTCGGCGCCGCCGGGATCGGTCCGGCCGCAGGACCTGCCGTCGCCGCGCCCACCAGCGCGCACGTCTGGGTCACGACCGCCGACGGCAGCCGCAAGCTGGCCGACGGCGGAGACGTGCCCTTCGACACCGGCCCGCAGCCCGTCGACATCCGAGTGGACCCGGGCCAGGTGGCCCAGCGCTTCACCGGTGCCGGCGCCGCCGTCACCGAGGCGTCCGCGGCACTGATCAACGACCTGCCCTCCGCCACCCGCGACAGCCTGCTGCAGTCGCTGTTCTCCCGCTCCGGAGACGGCATCGGCCTCAGCTACCTGCGTCAGCCGCTGGGCAGCACCGACTTCAACTCCGGCGGCTTCTACACCTACGAGGACACCGAGGGGCAGTTCAGCATCGCCCGTGACCAGCAGGAGATCCTGCCCGTCCTGCGGCAAGCCCTGGACGTCAACCCCGGTATCCGCTTCATGGGCAGCCCCTGGTCCCCGCCCGCCTGGATGAAGACCGGCGGCTCGCTGAACGGCGGCAGCCTGCGCGCCGACAGCTACGACGAGTACGCCGACTACCTGGTCCGGGCGATCCAGGCCTACGCGCAGCAGGGCGTCACGCTCAGCGACCTCACGGTCCAGAACGAGCCGCTCTTCGCCACGAGCTATCCCTCCATGAGCATGACCGCCGCCGAGCAGGCGGAGTTCTTCCGGGTGCTCGACGGCGCGCTGACCCGCGCCGGCCTGGGCACGCAGATCTTCGCCTACGACCACAACTGGGACCGGCCGGACTACCCGCTGGAGGTATTCGACGGCACCCAGGGCATCGCCCGCGTCGTCGGCGCCGCGTTCCACTGCTACGGCGGCTCGCCCGAAGCACAGGCCCAGGTCGTGGCGGCAGGCAAACGCGTCTACTTCACCGAGTGCTCGGGCACCGACAGCGACAACGCGGCGAACACCTTCGGCGACACCCTGGTCTGGCACGCGGAGAACCTCGTGGTGCGGAACATGCGCAACGGCGGCGAGACCGTCATCAACTGGAACCTCGCGCTCGACCAGAACGGCGGACCGCACCAGGGCCACTGCGGTACCCGCTGCAACGGCGTGGTCGAGATCGCCGGCGATGCGGTCACCCGCAACGCGGAGTTCTACGTGCTGGGCCACCTCAGCAAGTTCGTCGACCCCGGCGCCCGCCGCATCGGCTCGACCAGCGAGCAGTCCGGCGGGCTCCAGAACGTCGTCTTCCAGAACCCGGACGGCACCCGGGTCGCGTTCGTCGTGAACGCCTCGTCGGGCAGCCGCACGTTCTCGATCACGGACGAGGGCCGCTCCCTCTCCCACACCCTGCCCGGCCGGGCCGTCGCCACCTACACCTGGGATCCCCGGTCGACCACGATCCCGGCCGACCCGGACCCCTCCGCCTGGTACCAGGTGACGTCGTCAGCGAGCGGCAAGTGCCTCGACGCCGCCGGCTGGGGAACTGCCGACGGCACCGGCCTGCAGCAGTGGACCTGCGGCGACGCCGCCCAGGCCAACCAGCGCTGGCGGTTCACGCCCACCACCGATGGCTACTACCAGGTCCTCAACCAGCACGCCGGCAAGGTCTGGGACGTCGACGGCGGCCCCGGTGCCGTCGCCGACGGGACCCCCGTCCATCTCTGGTCCTACGTCGGCGGCGCCAACCAGCAATGGCGGCCCACGACAGCCGGCGGCGGCCTGACCTTCACAGCGAGGCACAGCGGGTCATGCCTGACGCTCGGCTCGGCGACCGGCACCGACGGGACCCGGTTCACCCAGCAACCCTGCACCGGCGCGGCCACGCAGTCGTTCCGACTCGTCCGGTCCGGCTGACCCGACCGACCCGTCGCGTCAGACGCTCAGGACGCTCGGGTGCCAGCGGCGTCCGGCGGTTCGGGGGCCGGCTCCGAACCGCGGCGCGCTGCTGCTTCCGTGGCATCGGCGCTTGAGTCCTGCGGCTCGACGGCGGCCGGCGTGCGCTGTGCGAACCACCGTGCGTGGCAGATCTCGGAGGGAGGAATCATGTCAGGACCACACCCTTGCCGCCGATCGTGCTCGACTCCATGTCACGGTGCGCCTGCACGATGTCGTCAAGCTGATACACGCGGCCGACCGGCACCACGGTGCGCCCGGCGGCGACCTCATCGAGGAAGTCTTGCAGTGCGGCGGGAGCGAGATCGGCGCTCTCACCGGAGTAGGCCGTGAGCCGGACGCCGTTGGGCAGCCAGTCCATCGGATAGAACTCGGGGACCGTCCACCGGTCGGCGAGCATCCCGGTGAAGCAGGCCACGCCACCGGTGCGCACCGCGCGGAGGGTGTCCCGCAGCACGTTGGTACCCACCAGCTCGACGGCGCCGTCCACTCCGCCCGGGACCAGCTCCCGGACCGCAGGGGCGATCTCACCGTCGTCGATCACCACGTGGTCCACCCCGCTGGACTCGAGCAGCTCGCGCCGGCTCTCTGAGCGAGTGGTGGAGATGACTGTCATGCCCCGGGCCCTGCCCAGGGCGGCCAGCGCGAGGCCGACGGACGATGTTCCGCCCCTGATCAGGAGCGACTGCCCGTCCCGGACTTCCAGACCCACGCGGAGGGAGCCGGCGGCGGTCTGCAGCATCTCCGGCACGGCGCCCAGGACCTCCCACGGGAGGCTGCTCCGGAACGGGATCACCTGGGCCGAAGGCACCGTGACGAGCTCGGCGTAGCCGCCGTCGAACTCGCGGCCCATCCCGCCCATCATCGTCGCGACCTGGGTACCGACGGCAAGCCGTCCGGTCGGGTCCAGGTCGACCACGCCCACCGCCTCGATGCCGGGGACACGGGGGAACGAACCGCTGTACGCCAGGCCCTGCCGGAAGTGCAGCTCCGAACGGTTCAGGCCGAACGCCGCGACCTTGATGCGCACCCAGCCGGGCGCGGGCACCGGGACAGGGACACGTCGCACCCGCAGCACCTCGGGGCCTCCCGCGTGGTCGACGACGACCGCCCGCATCGTCGCGCTCATGCCTCCGCCTCCGGAGACGTCTCCGCGGCGAGCCGCGCACGCAGGACGGCGAGACCGTCGGTCAGGGCCGCGACGTCGACCCCGGGCAGGTCGAGATGGTCGCCCAGCGCACGCGTGGCGACCTCGGCGGCGAACGCGAGCGCATCGGCACCAGCCGGTGTCAGGACCACCAGTGCGGACCGGCGATCCTGCGGGTTCGGCTCCCGCCGGACCAGACCCGCGCGCGCGATCCGGTCCACGAGCTTGCTCGCCGCCCCCACCGTGATCGACAGGTCGACCGAGACCTCGTGGACCCGGCAGCGGCCGGTGTGCCGGTCCACCACCCGGAGCGCTTCGAGCTTCGCCAGGGACACCGCGCCCGCCGCGGCGAGGCGATCGTCGACCATTGCCCAGAGTTCGGTCTCGTACCGCACCAGTACGTCGAAGAAGTTCTGCATACCTGGATCAACCGCCTTCCCAGGAACTATATTCCCAGGAATACAGATGGAGTCCGCCGGCAACGGGCCCTCATGCGATCCGCTTGAGGTCGTCGATGATGACGGCATGCTGCGGGGCGCGCCCGTCAGCGATCCGTTTGGCCTCGTCGACGACCGTGGCCGCCAGCCGCCGAAGCTCCGTCCCGAGCGAGCCTGCGATATGCGGGGTGAGAAACACGTTCGGCAGGTCGTAGAGGCGATCCCCGGGCAACGGGATCCAGGGATCGGTCACATCGAGGACCGCATAGACGTCGCCCGTGACCAGACGGTCGGTCAGCGCCTGCTGGTCGACCAGCGATCCCCTGGCCGTGTTGATCAGGGTGGCCCCCGGTTTCATCATCCGGATCAGCCTGTTGTCCATCAGGTGCTGCGTCTCCGGGAGCGCGGGTGCGTGCAGCGAGACGACGTCGCTGGTGGCGACCAGCTCGTCGAGCCCTAGCGGCGTGACGCCCAGCAGGGCGGCCTCCGACGGCGAGAGGTAGGGATCGGCGACCACCACCTCGAGGTCGAACGGGCGCAGCAGCTCGATGACGCGCCGGCCGATGGTGGACGCCCCGACGAGACCGATCCGCTTGCCGTAGTTGCCGATCGTGCGGTCGAGGTCTGCCGCCGCATCGAAGCGGTGCGTCCGCCCGAGGAGGCGGGACAGGTCGATGGCTCGTTTGTTGGCGAGCAGGATGGTGGCCAGCGTGTACTCGGCGACGGGCAGCGCGTTCGCGGCGACGGCGGAGGTGACGATGATCCCGCGATCCCACACCGCATCGCTGAGGTGGTGCTTCACCGATCCACCAGCGTGGACGATCGCCTTCAGGCGCGGGGAAGCGTCCAGCACGGCTGCGCTCACGGGCGGGCAGCCCCAGCTCGTGATGAGGATCTCCGTGCGGCCCAGCACCGCGCGTGCCTCCGGGCCGTCGAAGTCGGTGAGCGGCGCTGACCGCACCAGGGCAATCTCGGGCTCGAGCTCGCCGTGCTCGTCTGCTGGGAACAGCTGCGCCGCGACGTCCGTACTCATGGCCAGTGCTGCCTTGGCCGGCCGGCTCACTTGACCGCGCCTTCGGTCATGCCGGCACGCCAGTACCGCTGGAGAAGCACGAAGGCGATGATCAACGGGATGATCGAGAGCAGGGAACCGGTGATGACCAGCGGTGCGAACTCCGGATACCCGCGGGCGTAGCCCTGCCAGAGCGACATGCCGAGGGACACGGGAAAGAGTCGCTCCGAGGTGAGCATCACCAGAGGCAGCATGTAGTTGTTCCAGACGGCGACGAACTGGAACAAGGCAATGGTGATGAAGCCGGGCGAGATCATCGGCAGGGCGAGGGAGAAGAAGGAGCGTATCGGACCGGCCCCGTCGACCCGTGCAGCTTCGAGGGTCTCGTCCGGGATGTAGGCCTGGCTGTAGATCCGGGCAAGGTAGACGCTGAACGGGTTGCACAGGGCGGGGAGCAGGATCGCCCACATCGTGTTGGTCAGCCCCAGGGGCGAGAAGAGCATGTAGAGCGGCAGAACCGTCGCCGTGTTGGGTACGAGGACACCGACGAGCACGAATCCGAAGAGCTTGTTCCGTCCACGGAACCGGAACTTGTCGAAGGCATATCCCGCAGCGACGGAGACGAGTCCGCCGACCACCGCGCCGACGGTCGCGTAGAGGATGCTGTTGCCCATCCACACGAAGAAGACCCCGTCGCTCTGAGCGGCGATGTCCGCGATGTTCTCGAAGAGGGAGACGTCGGTGAGGCTGAAGACGTTGGAGCTGTACAGCTGCTCGGCGGACTTCGTCGAGGCGAACAACAACCACGTCACCGGCAGGATCATGTAGAGCGTGGCGAGAAGCAGGACGAGGGTGACGGCGGTCCGGCTGGTGAAGGACGATTCGGGCCGTCGGCTCCGGCGTCTCGACCGGACGGCGGCCGGCTGCGGTGCCGAGCGGAAGGGTCGCCGTTCCTCTTGCTCAGCCTGCGCAGGTGCCAGCGGGGTCATGCGCGACCTCCCTTCGTGTTGATGCGCGTGATGAAGTAGGACACGACGCCGGCGACAACCGCGATGATGATGGACGCGGCGGCCGCTTGATTGAGGTCGAGCCGGTTGAACGCCGCGTCGTACGCCCACATGTTGGGAACGTAGGTCGGTGTCACCGCTCTGGAAGCCGTGGCGAGGATGGCTGGTTCGGTGAAGAGCTGCAGCGCGCCGATGCTGGTGAAGAGCAGGGCGACGCCGATGGCAGGCGCGATGAGCGGCAGCTTGATCGACAGAGCGGTCCTGAACGGTCCCGCGCCGTCGACACGGGCGGCTTCGATCACCTCTCGCGGGAGCGCCTGGAGCGCCGTGAAGATGACGATGACGTTGAATCCCGTCCACTCCCACACGGCGATGTTCACCATGGCCGGCAGAACCAGCTCGGCGGAGAAGAAGTTCACCGATATGCCGCCGGACTCCAGGGCCCGCACCAGCGGGCTGACTCCGGGCGTGTAGAGATAGACCCAGATCAGCGCCGCGATGACGCCGGGCACGGCGTGCGGCAGGAAGAGCAGGAGCTGGAACGCGCGCTTGAAGAGCGCGGCCGCCGTGTCGAGGAGGAGCGACAGGACGAGCGCGCCGCCGATCATGGTGGGCAGGTAGAGCAGGGCGTAGATCGCCACCCGAGCAAAGCCTGCGAGGAAGCTCTCCGAGGACAGCACCGCCACGAAGTTCTCGATGCCGACGAACACGACCTCCGGCGAGCTGCCAAAGCCCAGCCCGGACTTCTTGGTCGCGAAGAGGCTGAGGCCCAGGGAGTAGATGACCGGCCCGATCATCGTGAGCAGGAACAGGGCGAAGAACGGTGCGAGGAAGAGGGCGGCGGTCCTGCCGCCTCCGCCGAGATCGCGATGCCGGGCACGGGATCGCACCCGCGCGGCTGGCTTCATGAGGGTCATCGTCGCTCGCCCTGTTCCTGGTCAGTGGTGGTGTTGATGTGCGGTGGACCGTGCTACTCGACCGACAGTCCCGATTGCTCGAGCCCGTCGACCGTGCGCTCCTGGACGGCCGCGAAGTCCTCGATGAGAGCTCCGTCCGGGCCGACGTCCGTGAGCACCTCCTGCATCGCGGAGGACGTGATGCCGAAGTTCGGCCCCCACTGCCAGTCGTTGGACGTACCGTCCGCAGCGTCGTCGAACACGGCCCAGATGTCGTTGGCGAAGAAATCGGAGGTGGTGTACGCCTCTTGCGCCACCTCCGTCAGAGCGGAAGCGGCCAGATACGCCGAGCCGGAGTCGCCGCGGGCTTCGATCGCGAGCGGGTCGGTGGTGAGGAACTCGATGAACTTCGCCGCTGCCGCGGGGTTCTCGCTCGTCTTGGGCACCGCATAGGTGGACCCGCCGTACAACGGGGCGATGTCCTCGCCCCAGCTCGGCAGCTCCGCGGCGATCCACTTGCCCTCCTGGCCCGCGTCCTTCACCCGGCTGTAGATCGCGTTCGCTGACCAGCTGGCGCCGACGACGCCTGCGGCACGCCCCTCGACCATGTCGGCGGTCCATTCGTCGGTGAAGGACGGAACCGCTTTGACCGTTCCCGCGTCGAGCATCCGCTGCCAGAGCGCCGATACCTCTTCGCTCGGTGCGTCGCCGATGCCGACCTTCCAGCTGTCCTCGCCCGCGGCGAACCACTGTGACCCGTTCTGCCAGGCCAGACCGGCGAACCAGCTCGATTCGTTGGCGTTGAAGGAGGCCAGGTAGCTACCCGTCTCGTCAAGGACCGCGTCACCCGCCGCCTCGAACTCCTCCCAGGTGGTGGGTACCTCCACGCCGGCGGCATTGAGAAGATCCTGCCGGTACCAGACCATCATGGGCGGGGCGTCGTACGGCAGCGCCCAGGTGTTGCCACCGAGCTGGACGAGGCTCTTGCTGACCTCGTTGAACTCGCTCAGGGTCTCCTCGGAGACATAGTCATCGAGCGGAGCCAGGCGGTCCGACGTGACGAACTCCGGCAGCGCGAAGTACTCGATCGTGGCGACGTCCGGTGCGTTGTCGGCGCCGATGGCGGTCGAGAGCTTCGCGTAGCCGTCCGGGCCGGACGGGATCGACTCGAAGACGACCTCGATGTCGTCCTGGCTGTCGTTGAACGCCTGGGCGACACGGTCCATGTTCGACAGGGCTGACCAGAACACGACCTCGCCGGTTGCCGCGGTCGGCTCCACCGAAGGTGCGGCGGCATTGCTGCCGCAGGCGGCCGTCGTAGCGGCTACGGCCGCCACCGTCGCGAGACCGATGGCTGATCTGGTGGGCGATCGCATGTCCTACTCCTCTTCATCTTTGAACAAGGGTTCGACTCTGGGAGCCGAGTAGTTCGAGTATTGCTGAGGATGTCCATTTCGACCGCAGAATGAACAAACTTGCACATACGGGCTCAGCCGTCCCGGCTGGACTCTCGCTCGTTGAGCACCGGAAGAAGCTCTACCCGTGCAAGGACCTCCGGTGCCGAACCGCGCGCGGACGCCAGGATCTGGTCGATGCACGTCCGCGCCGCGAGGTACCCGACCTGGAACTTCGGGGGCGCTACGGCGGTGAGCGGGACGGAGGCGAGTGAGGCGACCTCGTCGTCGTACGCGACCAGAGCGAGGTCGTCGGGTACGGCGATCCCACGGTCTCCGGCCAGCTCGAGGAGGGAGATGGCCACCTCGTCCGGAAGGACGATCAGGGCGTCCACCGCACGGTCGCGGCAGGCGTCCAAGAGCTCGTCGAGACGCTGACGCAGCGTGCCGATGGGAGTCTCGCTCGGTGGCAGCTCGAACTCGATCGGTGTGCGCTTCGAGTCGCCGGCCGCCAGCGCGTGCCGATAGCCCTCTTGGACGAGGGGTGCGGTGGGACTCTCCCGCCGGGCCAGCGCGATGCGCTGATGGCCTTGGGCCATGAGGTGCGCCACCGCGAGCGCGGCACCGTGCGCATGGTTGCTTCGGACGGCCCCGAGCGTGGCGTACGACGCCGTTGAGTCGACCGCGCGTTCTACGACGACCACCGGGACGTTCACCTCGCGCAGGGCCTCGAACGTCGCGGGGTCCGAGTGGAAGGACCGGCTGGGTGTCGCAAGGATCCCGTCGACCTTGTTCGTCACGAGCCGTGCGATCTGCTCCCGCTCGAAGTCCGGTGAGTACTCGGAGATGCCGAGGACGAGCCGGGCACCCGCCTCCGCGACTGCCGCCTTCGCGCCCCGGATGATCTCCGGGAAGTAATAGTTGGCGGACGGTACGACCATGCCGAGCGTCGCGAGGGGTGTGAGCCTCCGGGCGGTCGCTGACGCGCCATGGCGGCGCGGTTTCACCGCGCCGCCATGCACACGCTCGACCAGGCCCTGCTCCTCCAGGAGCGCGAGGTCACGCCGGATGGTCATCCCCGAGGCGCCTATCCGCCTGGAGAACTCCGCGACGTTCAACCCTCCCTTGAGGTCGATCTCGTGCAGGATCTGCGAGTGCCGCTGGGATCGGAGCATGTTCGCAATCGTGCATTATCTGAGCACCTATGTGCAATGTGCATTGATGTTTCACCGCACGGTGACCAGTACGACGTCGCTGGAGGCGGTGCCCGCGTAGTTCTCCCACTCCACGCGAAAGCTGTACACCCCGGGGGCCAGTCCCTCGACATCATGAGTGGCCCTCTGGGCACGGGGCGTGTCCGCCTTGATGGCGCCTTCCGCGATGAGGCCGTCGTCCTGGTAGAAGCGATAGCGAGTTCCGTTCGTGCCCCACCACAGGCTTCCAGTCAGGGTGAAGGAGCCGTCCCGGTCGTGGTTGTCATGGCTGAGCGCCGGTCGAGCCGGCTCTGCCTGGGTGACCGTGACCGTCAGCGGGCCGATCGAGGTGGTGCCACGGGAGTTCACCAGCTCGCCCGTGTAGGTGTAGGTGCCGTTGACACGCCCGGTGACGGGAATGGTCGCCGTCTGCGCGCGCGGAGTGTTCGGGTCGAGGCCGACGGAACCGATGAGGACCCCGTTCTCGAAGAGCCGGAGCCGGCTCGCGTTCTCGCCCCACCACATGTTCATGGTGACGTCGTAGCTGCCGTCCCGCAGTCCGGTGTCCCAGCCGTTGTCGGACGAGAGCACACCCACGGCAGGCGGAGCGGTCGCACTGTCGACGAGACGCTGCGGCAGCCCTGTCCCTGTCGACTCGTCGAGCGCGTCGAAGTCCACCACCCGGTCGTCGACGACCAGGTGCCCGTCGACGACCTCTGCGTCGAGGGCTCCGCCGTCCGAGGTAGCGAGCACCACGCGGAACTCCGCTTCCGTCCCCACCCGCGTGAGGCGCAAGGTTCCGTCGATGGCCTCCGCCGTCAGGCCCTGGCGGCCAAGGACGAAACCGGACAGCACAGCCCCGCGAGGGCTGGTGAGGGTGAAATAGGGCTCGTTCTCCGCCGCGTCGTCGAAGATCGAGATCGTCACCCCTGACTCGGGCCTGATCTGCCAGTCCCAGTTGTGCGACGTGTCGTCCGCGAACGTGTCCTTGATGGCCACGATCGCGTCGGCTTCTCCGCCGGGGGCCAGATCGACCACTTCTTCTCGCACTGCCGTGTCCACCTGGAAGTTGCCGGCCCCGTCCAGCCGCACGTAGCCGCCCCCCTGACCGGGGAACGCCCGCGCCTCGAGGGTCTTTCCGGCGCCGGTCGCGGTCTCGTACTGGTTCCGGTAGGGCTCCAGCTTTCCGTCCACCAACGGCTTGCTCCAGGCCAGCGGATCGGTCCACCGCTTGCCGCCGAGCGTCGCCCAGGTCGTGTCGTGACTCATCCACGTCAGCGAGAAGGTCTCCGCGCTCGACCAGCCTCGGTGCTGCTCGTTGCGGCCGGCCGTGCCGATCAGCGTGTCGTTCCTGTCGCGGTACTCCGACCGAAAGGCATAGAAGCCGTGTTCTTCGTCGAGCAGTGCCCTGTGGGCATCGGGCGCCGTCAGATCTGCGGCGTCGCCGCTGGCGTGCTCCGGGTAGAAGAGCACGGTCCACAAGGCGTGGACACCGTCGAGATCCTGATCATCCGAGAGGACACCCTGCACACGGTCGTACGTGTGCTTCAGCCCGGGCACGGCTCCCTCTGGCGCGATCGGGAACATCAGGGGGAACGAGCCGTCGACCTGACCGTTCGGGCCCGAGACCCCGAACTGGAGCGCGTCACAGCGGCTGCGCGTCGAGACGGCATGGAGCGCAAGGTTCCAGAACTTCGGCCGGCTGAACTCCGCGTCCAGCGTCCGCACCCCGCTGTCCTGCGTGGCGTAGATCGAGGGGAACATGTAGAGCTCGGTGTAGTGCAGGTAGTCCCAGCCCTCTTGGGTGAAGCCGGTGTCGGTATAGGCCTGCTCCAGATGGCGGTTGGTCTCGTCCAGCAGGAAGGAAATCCGGGCGTCGTGGTTGCCGAAGTCCGCGTCACCACGAGCCGCGAGGAGCAGCGCGAGCTCGGTCGAGCGCACCACCCCTACCCAGTTGCTGGTCTTCTCCGTGTCGTCGAGGGCGTCATGGTGGTAGGTCGAGAGCAAGTCGATCGAGCGCGTCATGATGTCCCGGACACGCGCGCGCTGGGCCTCGCTCCAGCCGTTGAACGCCCAGTCGTACGTGGGTGCCAGCAGGAGATTCGCACGAGCCAGCTCAAGGCCCATGTTGACCGGTCGAGCCGCCACGAACCCTTCTGCTGAGATCAGCGCGTCGTATGCCTGCTGGGCGTAGTCCTGGTCGCCGGTGATCGCGTAGACGAACGCCGCTTCGCGTGCTCGATACAGGCCGGCGCTGCCGTTGCCGGGGTACCCGGAATCAGGTCCGGCGATGCGCGCGAGCATCGCCTCCCAGGCCGCGGCAGTGGTCGCGTCCCCCCGCCGCAGCTGCTCGTTCACCCGATCGACGGTGCCCGGGTCGAGAAAGGTGCGTGGGTGACCTGCGCCGCCGACCCGCGCCGTCGCGAGCACCTCGTCAGCGGAGCGAAGGGTGATCTCCTCCCCCGGTTCTCCGGCCACGTCCAGACCCCCGTCATAACCGTCGACGGGCCGCGGCTCTCTGTCCCCGACCTGGACCGTCAGGTCGCTGCCGGCCTCGTCGGCCGCTACCGCCCAGGAGGCATGGGACACGCCCTCCTGCGCCTCGATACCCGTGAGGACCGTCGTCTCCGGTCGATCGTCGAACGTCGCCGGGGTCGTCGCGGTGGCCGTGGGGCTGGTCGCGACGACGGCGCCCGCGTCGTCGAGCGCGTGGACCTGATACGTGTACGTGACGGCGGGAGACACCGTGTCGTCGGCCGTCGTGGTCGCCATCGCCGACCTCACCAGGCTGGACGCGTCCCCCGCCGGCGGGCTCTCACCCTGGGCACGGTGCACGGCGTAACGTGCGACGTCCTCGACGGCAAATCTCCACTCGAGCTCGACGGTTCCTCGCTTCGTCGAGGAAGCGGTCAGCGAACCGGTCTTCGTGTTCTCCTCGATGCTGAGCCCCGTGAACCGGACGGTTCCCGTCGAACGGTCGAGCATCGGCTCGATGGACAGCCGGGTAGTGCCTTGCGGCAGCACGACGTCCGTCGAGTACTCGCGCCAGCCGAACGTTCCCCTGAGGTACGGGCCCTTCGCGACCGGGACCGTGACCCGCCCGCTCGCGTCATAGGCCTGGACGCGGATCATGGTGAAGCCGTCCGACAGCCCCTCCCCCTTGGCGAGCCCACGTACCGTGAGCCTGCGCGGCGTGGCATCGTCCACCGCGACACGCTGAGTGAGGGCATATCGCGCAGTGCTGCCCGAGGTCGACGTGATCGCTACCGCGGGCGAGCCTCCGGGACCATCAGCGCCTACCTCGACCGATGCGGAGCCCGCAGGGTTCCACACGTTCCAGGAAGCCGGGCGTCCCGCGGCGTCGACCAACCCGAAATCCGGGTTCAGGAGCTCCGGGGGCCCGGCAGCCAGGGCCGGACCGGCGGGCACCGTGGCCAAGGACGCCGTGGTGGCGACCGCGAGGGCAAGAACGAGAGTGTTCTTGAGAAGACGGGAAGGTGCTCTGCGCACAGCCTGCATGGGAAGCCTCAGTTCGGTCGGGTCGGTGCGCCGACACCGACGGACGCGTCATTGCGTCCCCCGGATCGTACGCACGGGCCAGCCAGGGTCGACGCGAGATGCACAGAACTGAACACCAAGCGGTGCGGGCGCGCGCACCGGTCCCACCAGGCTCTGGAAACACGCAGAGCAATGTGTTTTTATGGTTCCAGGTGGGCCGACAGTGCCAGCCAGCCAGGAGGGAGATCCGGACATGAACGCACACCGTCCCCGCACCGTCGTCGTCGGCGCCGGCATCGCAGGTCTGAGCACCGCACTGCGCCTGAACCAGGCCGGCTGGGAGGTCCTGGTGATCGAGCGGAGCCCGTCGCGCCGCTCGGGCGGGTACGCGGTGACCTTCGCGGGCGCGGGCTACGACGCCGCCGGGCGGATGGGCATCCTGCCCGAGCTGACCACGCGGCACATCATCCCCGACCGGATGGACTACGTCCGACCGGACGGCCGCACCCGGTTCTCCGTACCGGGCCCCACGGTCCGGGCGATGGTGGGCGACCGCGCGCTGAACGTCCTGCGGGGCGACATCGAGGACGTGCTGTACCAAGCGGTGACCGACCAGGCGTCCGGCCAGGGATCCAGCCCGGTGCAGATCCGGTTCGGCACCACCGTCGTCGGGGTCGAGCAGGATCCGGACGGCGTGGACGTCACCCTGGACGACGGCACGATCTACCGGGCCGACCTGCTGGTCGGCGCGGACGGCCTGCACTCCGCGACCCGGCGCCTGGTGTTCGGACCGGAGGACGACCTGCGCCTGGACCTGAACCACATGGCCGGCGTGTTCTTCCTCGACACGCTGCCCGACGGCGTCGAGCCGGGTGTGACCGCGTCGCTCACCGACACGGGCCGGACGCTGGCGGTGGTCAGCCTGGGGGCGGACCGCGCGGTGGCGTTCTTCGGCTACCGCACCGAGCGACCCATGGACGAGCTCGCCGACGGGCCGCAGGTCGCCCTGCCGCGCGCCTACGGCGACATGGGCTGGGTGGCACCGGACGTACTCGCGCAGCTGGCCGGTGCCGAGTCGGTGTACTTCGACACGATCAGCCAGATGGTGCTGGACCGATGGAGCCGGGGCCGGGTGGTCCTGCTCGGCGACGCCGCATGGTGCGTCACCCTTTTCGCCGGGTATGGCTCCTCGCTGGCCGTCGCCGGGGCCGATGCCCTGGGCGCAGCGCTGGAGCGCCACCCGGATGACCTCCCCGCCGCGCTGCACGAGTGGGAGGCCGAGATCCGCCCCGAGGCCGAGCGCAAGCAGAAGCTCGGCCGCCAGATCAAGGGCCTCTACGCGCCCGCCGACCCGTTTCGGCTCTGGCTGCGCGACCTACCGCTGCGACTCGCCTCCTACCGCCCCGTCTCCGCCCTGCTCCAGCGCCGACTCCAGCTCACCTCGTGAACGGCCTCGTCGAACACGTCCCCGTGCCATGGCCTGAAACCGGAGGAGGCCGTGGTGGAACGGTCCAGAGCCAGAGCTCCGGGCCGACGGGAGAAGCCCGCCTCGAGAATGTGATCAGGCACGCTTCAGCACCCTGAACCGTGCCTGATCACATTCTCGAGGCGGACCGGAGCCGAGCCGAGAGCCGGCGGCTAGTCGTGCACCAGCTCGCGGAGGGCGGCGTCGGAGGCCGCCTGGGCAGCACGGTCATAGGTGGAGCTGAACGCCAGGATCTCCTCGGCCCCTGTGGCCTTGACCAGCCGGTCGAGGTGGCTCCGCACCGTGGCAGGAGAACCGACGGCGCCCTGCGCGAGATGCGTCTCGACGCGGTCGCGCAGCTGACTTGTCCAGCGCTGGGCGCGGATCGCCGGGACCGGCTCGAGCGGGCCGAACTCACCCGTCTGCCGCGATCGTGCCATCGCCCACGCCTCCGGCAGAGCCAGGTCGCGCGCCGCGTCGTCCGTATCCGCCACGAGGACGTCGAGCGAGACCAGCACCGCAGGCGCCGATGCGCGCGGTGAGGGCCGGAACTCGTTCCGGTACGCCGCGAGCGCGTCCGGCAGCGCAGGGCTGCCAAGCACCGGCCCGCCGATGACCACCGGCAGCCCCAGCCTGGCGGCTACCGCGAGGCCGCGCCCGGTAGCGAGCACGTAGATCGGGATCGTGCGCGCTGCGACGGGCCTGGCGGTGATCTCTGCGGCACCGTCGAGATGGTCGCGTAGCTCCTCGATGTCCTCGGGGAAAGTGTCCGGGGCGTCCGATCCATGTCGCAGCGCCCTGCGTACGGGTGCCGTGAAGCCGAGAGTGCGCCCGAGCCCGAGATCCACCCGGTCCGGATAGAGGGCATCGAGCATCAGGAACTGCTCGGCGACGACCAGTGGTTGGTGATGAGGCAGCATCACACCACCGGACCCGATCCTGATGGTGGCGGTGTGGGCGCCGAGCGCACCGAGCAGGACCGGCGGCGACGCCGACGCGATCCCCGGCACGGCGTGATGCTCGGCGACCCAGAAGCGCTGGTAGCCGAGTCGCTCGGCCGACACCGCACGCTCGATCGTGTGGGCCAGCGCGGCGCTCTCGGGGTACCCCACCCGAGTGCGGGAACGGTCCAGCAGGGAGAGCTTCACACGATGCTGCAACCGCGCGGGCTCCCGGTCGCTTCCCGACTCATCGCACCCCTCGTGCCGTCAGCGCGTCGCCGAGCGCGTCCGCATGCTTGAGCGCGACGACCAGGAACGGGATCGCGAAGAGCCGCAGGCTCCGCCCTCCGCCCCGGGCACGCTGCGCCTCGCGGACCTCGCGCTCGAGCCGCGCGAGCACGGGCAGGGTGCTCAGGGTCACCGCGACCGTGAGCGCCGCACGCTGCGGGTCGACGCGCAGCCACGCCAGCGGCCGCATCGCCCGCTCCAGCACGTCGAGCAGCTCGCTGACCGGTGTGGTCAGCGTGAGCAGCCCGCTGATCACCACTGCGGCGCACACCCGGGCGGTGTTCGCCACCGCGTTCTCCGGGCCGGTGAACACGAGCTGCCCGGCGAGGGTCACCAGCAGGATCCAGCGAACGGCGACGACCTGCCGGAAGAGGTCGCGCATCCCGGCCCCCGGGACCGCATAGCAGCCCACGCAGGCGCCGACGGCGACCGCAGCGCACCACCAGCTGGCCGGGAGCAGGCTCACCCCGAGGACGATCACCAGGAGCACCAGCGACTTCGGCCCAGCCGGCAGACGATGCCAGGGGCCGTCGCCGGGCCGGTAGAGGGTCAGCATCCGAGCCCGACCTCGTACTGGGCGACGATCTCGTCCGGCGCGCCGACGGCGGCGATCGCGCCGTCCTGCACCAGGACCGCCTTCTCGCAGCGTCGCGCAAGGGCAAGATCGTGCGTCACCAGGAGCAGCCGGTGCCGCCCCTCCTCGAAGAGGTGGTCGGCGACCCGACGGGCGTTGCGCGCGTCCAGGTAGGCGGTCGGCTCGTCGGCGATCACCAGGTCGGGACGACGGACGAAGGCACCGCACAGGGCGAGCAGCTGCTTCTGCCCGCCGGACAGGTCGTGCGACGCGCGACCGGCCAGCTCGGTGAGGCCGAACCGGCGCATGGCCTCGTCGACCCGCCGGGTCTTCTCGTCGCGCGGCAGCTTGTCGGACCGCAACGAGAACGCCACGTCCTCCGCCACGGTCGGCATGACGATCTGGGTGTCCGGGTTGCTGAACACGACGGCGACCCGACGTCGCAACCTGGTCGCGTCACGGGCCGGGTCCAGACCGAGCACGCGGATCGTGCCGCCCGTGGCGTGGGTGAGCCCCCCGACCAGCCGCGCGAGCGTGGACTTGCCTGACCCGTTGTCACCGATGACGGCGATCGTGCGTTCGTCCAACGAGCACGAGACCCGGCGCAGCACCTCCGTGTCCCCGAGGCGCACGTCGACGTCGTCCAGCTCGAGGTAGCTCACCGCAGCACCTCGACGACGGCCGCGACACCCATCCCGCCGCCGACCGAGGCCCCGGCGACCCCCAGGGTTCCAGCGGGCGCCCCCGCGCGGACGAGGCGGCTGAACAGCCGCACGATGCCGACCGCGCCGCTGGCTCCCCAGGGATGGCCGAGCGCGAGCGCCCCGCCGTCGGCGCAGACCCGCGGATCGTCGTCCTCGAGACCGATCCGGCCGAGTACCGCCAGCGACTGTGCCGCGAACGCCTCGACGATCTCGATCGCGGCGACCTCGCCGATCTCGACCCCGGCGGAGGCGAGCGCCGCGAGCACCGCCGGGGCCGCGCCGATTCCTGGCAGGGCCGGGTCGCAGCCGACGACGGCGTGCCCGCGGACCACGAGGCCGGCAGCCCGGCCGCTCAGCCGGTGCGGGACGACGGCGACCGCGGCGGCGCCGTCGCTGATCCGGGTCGATGTCCCTGCGGTGACGGTGCCGCCCCGGAACAGCGGGCGCAGACGCGCCAGCAGGGGTTCGGCGACGCCGATGGAGTCGTCGGCAACGGCGCCCCGGAGCGGAACGAGCTCGGCGTCGAACCGTCCGGCGGCGCGGGCCGCTCCTGCCCGCCGGTGGCTGCGTGCCGCGTGCGCGTCCTGCCGTTCTCGGGTGATCGCGTCGGTCCGGGCCAGGTCCTCGGCCGCCTGGAGCATGTCCGGGTCGGGCCAGCCCGCCGGCGTGAACGGCGCCCGGTCGTACGGCACGCCGTCGGCGGACCTGGTCGGGGCCGTCGACGCGCTCTCGACGCCGCCCGCGATGCGCGGGCGGTCGTCTCCCGCGCGGACCGCCGATACCGCGTCGAGGACCGCGGCCAGTCCGCTGCCGCACTGCCGGTCCACGGTGACGCCCGGCACGGTGACGCCGAGCCCCGCGGCGAGCGCGGAGACGCGGGCGGGGTTGCCCCCGGGCCCCATGCAGTTCCCGAGCACGACGTCGGCGACGGCGAGCGTCGACCCGGTGGCGGACTCCGCGTCGGCGAGGGCGGCCCGGATGACCGGTCCGGCGAGCTCTTCGGTCCTGAGCTCGGCGAAGACGCGGCTGCGGGTGCCGATCGGGGTACGGCGCGCGGCGACGATGACCGGCTCGTCAGGCAAGTCGGGTCACCTCCCCGGCGACGACCCGGCGCCGGATCTCTGCTCGGGCCGGCTTTCCGGACGCGGTTCGGGGCAGCCGCCCCGCGAACCACACGCGGGGCCGGTGGGCGGGAGCGAACCGTGTCGCGGCCAGCGAGCGAAGGCGGTGCGCGCTGGGCGCCGATGCGTCCGCGTCCACCTCGACCATCGCGGCGACGAGCGCGCCGATCCCGCCGGTGGGGATGCCGAAGACCACTGCGTCGGCGACTCCGGGAAACATCCGGAGGCCCGTCTCGACCTCACCGGGGATCACGGTGGCCGAGGCGGTGAGGATGGCGTCGTCCCCGCGACCCCGCAGGGTCAGCACCCCGTCGTCGACGGTCGCTACGTCACCGACCGACCTCCAGGCCGCATCGGTGCGCAACGGGCCCGGCCGGCCGAGGTAACCGAGGGCGGTGAACGGCGAGCGGACCCACAGCTCGCCGTCCCGCACGTCGATCTCCACCCCGGGGAACGCCCGCAGACCACGCCCCTCGTCGAGCGCGACGAACGAGAGCTCCGCCGCCCCGTAGTACGAGACGACGCGGACGCCGCGGGACTCCGCGTCCGCGCGCAGCCGCGCGTCGAGGTGGGATCCACCGACGAGCGCGGTCCGCAGGCGCGGGAGTGCTCCGGAGTCGAGCATGGTCCGCAGCGCGTGCGGCGTGCCGTGGAACATGGTCGCCTCGGCGGCTCCCCGCCCGTCGGGGAAGACCGGTCGTGGTCCGCCGGCGAGCGCGTGGGCGAGGGAGAACAGCGTCAGCGAGGACGCCGGCGGGGCCGGCAGCATGATCAGCTGCTCCGGCGTCGTCGTCCGGTCCGTCGCTGCCCGGCCGGTCGCTGTCCAGCCCGTCGCTGTCCGGTCCGTGAGCAGCTCGGAGACCGTGGCGAAGGACCGCTCCCACGAAGCAGCGGTGCGCAGGACGACGCGCGGCGCGCCGCTCGTCCCCGAGGTCAGCGCGGCCCAGGCAGCGCCGTCCGGGACCGTGGCGACGTCGGCGAGCTCACGCACCGCGGACCACTGCGCCGCGGGCCACCGGTCGTCGCCGACGAGCGGGACGTCCCCGTGGGCGCGCACGGCTCGGATGCGGTCGACGAGCTCGTCGGGCGAACCACGCAGCACCACGATCCGTGCGGTCACCGCGTCACGTCCGATCCCGAGGCGTCCTGCGCCCTCGGCGAGAGCCACGTACGCCGGAACGCGCGCGGGTACGCACGCAGGAGAGTCGTGACGGTCAGGGTCGCGAGCGTCGCTTTCACCAGGTCCCCTGGGAGGAACACGAGGCTGGTGAGGACGGTCTGCTCCAGGGACAGGCGCGTGATCACGCTCTGCACGGGGATGCCGAACGCATACACGACGACGATGCCGCCGACGACCGTCGCGAGCGCCGTCCGCCAGATGGCCGGTTTCCGGGCGGCGGAGTGCACGATCAGGCCCGTCACGAACGCCCCGGCGACCCAGCCGACCAGGTAGCCGGCGGACGGTCCGACGAACACGCTGACGCCGCCACGCCCTCCGGCGAGCAGCGGCAGACCGACCGCGACGAGGGCGAGCAGCACGATCACGACGAGCGCACCCAGGCGCGGCCCGAGGATCGCGCCGGCGAGCATGACACCGAACGTCTGCGCGGTGATCGGAACGGCGCCGAGGACGCTGAAGCTTCCCGGTAGACCGAGCGCCGCAACTATCGCGACAAAGACAGCCACGCGCGCCATGTCCGTGGCGTCGAGCGCCCGACGCCGCGCACCGTGTTCGATGGGCACCTGTTTGACCTCCTACCTGAACACCGTTCACCTGAACAGTGTTCGGGTCACTATAGTGGCAGCATGCCAGCCCCGGGAACCTCGCTTCGACGCAGTCGCGACGACGTTTCCGACATGGCCCTGCACCTCCTGGACGAGCAGGGCCTGCCCTATCTGACGATGCGGCACCTGGCGACCGCCCTCGGCGTCCAGCCGAGCGCCCTGTACTGGCACTTCCCGAACAAGCAGACGCTTCTCGCCTCGGTCAGCGAGCGAATCCTCGCGCCGATGGTCGAGGTGCCGCTCGACGGCATGCCCATGCACGAAGCCGTGCGCACGGTGGGCGCGCGCATGCGCGAGTGCCTGCTCGCCCACCGGGATGCGTCCGAGCTGGTGTCGAGCTCGCTCGCCCTCGGACTCGTGAGCCCACCCGTGCGGGCGAAGCTCCTGGACGTCGCTCGCCTGCACGGTGTTCCCGCCCCGCTGGCCGAGGTGGCCGCGGAGGCGGTCATGCACTTCGTCGTCGGCTTCACCTTCCACGAGCAGCAACGTCTGGCCGCTGGTCAGCTCGGGCTGCTGGAGGAGCCGGCCACCTCGAGCGTCAGAGATGCGCGTGCGGACTCCCCCGGCGGCGACGACTTCGCCGAGGCGCTGACGATGATCGCGCACGGCCTCGACGTCTCGATCGCCCAGCACAGGGCGCGGCAGCGCTGAGCTGGAGAATGAGAAGGTCCGCTTCCAGAATGCAGCTGGGCACGGTTCCGGCGGGCGAACCGTGCCCAGCTGCATTCTGGAAGCGGACCCTGTCCGGCAGCGGCAGCGGCAGGGACAGCGGCTACGGCGGAACGGCTGGACCCCCGCCTGCTGCTCAGTCGGGGACACTGGACGACAGCAATGTCTGCCGAGATGAGGAGTCTTAGGTGCCCCAGGGAACTGTCCGATGGTTCGACGCCGACCGAGGGTTCGGCTTCATCGACCTCGGGAACGAGGCCGAGGACCTGTTCGTGCATGCGTCCGAGATCGTCGGCGACGACGGACCGAAGCTGCTCCGCGAGGGGCAGGCCGTCGAGTTCGAGGTGGTCGAGGGTGACCGTGGCCCGCAGGCGCGCCGCGTCCGTGTCACGGGCGACCGGGCCGCCGACGCGCCCGTGGGCGTGCTCGGCACCGTCACCTGGTACGAGCCGGCCAAGGGATACGGCTTCGTCACGCCCGACGGCGGTCGCGGCGAAGTCTTCGTGCATAGCTCGGCCATCGTCGGGGGCGGTGTGATCTCGGAGGGGCAGCGGGTGGCGTTCCTCGTCGTCGACGGCGAGAAGGGGCCGCAGGCGGACCACCTGCTCCCGCTCGGGGCGGAGGCCGGCCGGCATGCCGTGTCCTCAGACGGCGCGGACGGCACGGTGTCCTGGTACGACGACACCAAGGGCTTCGGGTTCGTCGCTCCCGACTCGGGTGGCGAGGACGTCTTCGTCCACGTCAGTGCGCTGGGCTCGGGGTTGACCGAGCTCTCCGAGGGTGTGCGCGTGACCTACGACGTCGTCGACGGCGACAAGGGGCCCAACGCTCGTAACGTGCAGCTCGTGCGCGGCTCCAGGAGCCCGCGCGCGGCAGCGGACCGCGGTCGGTCGAGCCGTCCCTCGGCATCCGGCGGGCCTGTGCGCGGAGGTGAGGGCACCGTCGCACGCTACGACGCGGACCGCGGATTCGGCTTCATCACCCCCGATGCCGGGGGCGCGGACCTGTTCGTGCACGTGTCGGTCCTGCGGGGCACCGAGTTCCTGGAAGAAGGCGATCGGGTCCGCTTCAAGGTGCGTCAGAGCGACCGGGGACCGCAGGCCGACGGTGTCGAACTGGTGTGAGCCAATGAGGCAACGGGCCCGAGACCCGTGCGGAAGGCGGTGGGAGAATGCCTCCGATCACTGAGATCCACAGGCTGTTGCTCGCCGACCGCGAGCGCACAGCCGATCTGATCTCCTCTCTTTCCGGCAACATTGCCTCGATGGTGGAGGCGTCGCAGCTCACCGCGTCCGACGACGAGCACGACCCCGAAGGGTCGACGATCGCCTTCGAGCGCGCACAGGCGAGCACGCTGCTCGCTTCGGCCAGGAGCCACCTGGCCGACGTGGACGCGGCGCTCGCGAGGATCACCGCCGGCGACTACGGCTACTGCGAACGCTGCGGACAACCAGTCGCACGCGACCGGCTGCTGGCCCGGCCCACGGCCCGCACTTGCATCAGCTGCGCCGCCGCCGGCCACCGGTGACGAATGCCTGGGCGCACGGCGCACGGGCCTGGACGCTGCTGGGGGCCGGGGTGCGCCTCGACGAGCGCGCCCCGACCCCCGGCTGAGGTCCTTCCCGATCAGTGCTGGACGCTCACCGTCTCCAGCGCGCCCTTGTACTCCTTGAGGTCGGCCGGCGTCGCGCCCGCGTCGAGGCGCGCGGCCTCGACGGCGAGCAGCAGGTCGCCGACCGTGCCGCCCCCGGCGAGCGGGTCCTCCAGGGAGACCGAGCCCGCCGCGACGTTGAGCCACACACCGAGCAGCTGCCGGTCGACGACGTCGACCCACTCGTCGTGGTTGCGCGCCCACAGCACCTGCACGGCGTCGTCCACCGTGGTCAGGTCGACCACCTCGTCGAACACGTCGCTCTGCGCGCGCGTGCTGATGAGGAAGCACAACAGCTCGTCGGTCGTGTAGTCCGGGTTCTTGACCTGGCGATACTCCGACGACCAGTAACCTGCGCCGCGAGCCACGGGCTCCGGCGTCGGCTCACCGCCGCTCGGTGTGCCGTAGATCTCGAGCTCATAGAGGGAGAAGCCCCACTGCGTCGCGCGCTCGGTCGCGTAGAGGCGCACGTACTCGCCCGTGGCCGAGACCTCCAGCTCGTCGAAGAAGCCGTCACCGTCGGTGACCGTGTGCACCGTGGTCCAGGTCTCGCCGTCCGGTGAGGTCTGGATCTCGTACCCCGACGCGAACGCGGTCTCCCAGTCGATCACGACGCGGCTGAGGTCGTAGCTCGCGCCGAGGTCCACCGCGATCCACTCCGGCTCGCTCCACCCGCTGCCCCACCGCGTGCCCGCGTTGCCGTCCACCGCCATCTCGCCGGTGCGGGCGGGGTCGTCGATGCTCGACGTCGTCACCGGCCGGCCCAGCGCCAGCGACTCGCCCTCGTCGGTGCACTCGTCGGCGCCCTCCTCGGCCAGGTAGCAGCGCAGGTACTGGTAGGACTCCGCCGAGGTCTCGAACGACGGCGCCCAGTCCCACTCGTACGTGTAGTACTCCACGTACGGCTCGGCCGCGGCGATGATGGCCGGAAGGTCCATGTCACCGCTGCCGAGGGCGACCTGTCTCATGTCGCCGTCGGCGTCGACGTTCACGGCGTCCTTGACGTGGAGGAGCTCGATGCGGTCCCCGTACTGCTCGATCCACGCCGGGACGTCGATGCCGGCGTCCGCGGCCCAGCCGACGTCGAGCTCGAACGTGACGTAGCGCGGGTCGGTGTTCTCCTCGATGACCTGCCAGGCGCTGACCATCTCGCCCGTCTCCGGGTGGGGGTACCGCGTGGTGAACTCGCTCTGGTGGTTGTGCAGCACGATCTTGTTCGCGCCGTTCTCGTGCGCGTACTGGCCGAGCTTGTTGACGTACGCCGCGGTCGCGAGCGCTTCCTCGTAGGTGCCGTAGTTCCCCGCCATGCCGCCGGTGCCGATGTAGTCCTGGCCCAGTGCGACGGCGTAGTCGACGGTCTCGGGCCACGTGTCCCAGCTCGTGCTGCCGTGGCTCGAGGAAACCTCGAGGCCGTGCCTGTCGAGGATCGCCTGGTACTCGTCGACCGGCATCGAGTAGGGCTGGTCGTACGGCTCGACGTTGGTGAAGCCGGCGTCGGCCACCTCGCCGAGCACGCGGTCGATCGTCTCGGGGGCGGGTGTCCCGGAACCGAGCTCACCGACGTGCGTGTACAGCTGGATGGAGATCTTGGAGTCGGGGAGCCCGTCACCCTCTCCGCATGCTCCGGCCGCTGTGCTGGTCGGTGCGGGTGCTGCGACGGTGGAGGGGGCTGCGACGGCCGGAGGCACGGCGAGCACGCCCGCGAGGAGAGCGCCGCCCGTCAGTGCCGCGCTGAGGCGCCGCGCGCGAGGCGAGTGTAGTGAGATCTGCATGGCTGCTCCGATTGACGACTTTGTCGATTTATAGCGAAGATCATGCGACTTCTGCCGCGATACGGACAAAAGTAGGATGGGGGTCGACCGATACCGTGTCAAGGGTCTGTCATCTGCACTGGCCCGTACGCTGGCACGCGTGATCGACAGAGCTGGTGGCAAGGCACAGCTGCGCCGCACGTACCTGAGCCTCGGCGTGGGTGAGCTGGCTGCGGTGGCCGTCTTCGTCGTCGTGCAGCCGATGGTGGCCAACCGGCTCGGCGACGGCGGCGGGCGGGCACTGTGGTGGGCAATGACGCCGTTGCTGGTCATCCTGCTGCAGGGCAGCGCATACTGGCTGGCCGCACGCTCCTGGCTGCCGGGTGCGAAACGCACCGGGATGCCGCGCGGCCTCGCACTGGTCTATCGCGCACTCCGCCTGCTGAACCCGCTTCTGCTCGCCGCATGTCTCGCCGGGATGCTGCTGACTGGCCCGAGGGCGGGCGCCCTGGTGCTGTGTCTGCTCGTCTGGACGTTCGGGGTCCTCGAATACGTGAACTACTTCGTGACGCGGCTGTCCTATCCGGTGGCGCGGTGGTTCGCCCTGGTCGGACGATGGCGCACGCCCGCCCTCGTCCGGGACGTCGCCCGGGCCCTGTGATCTGTGCGCGGCGGTCCGACCGCCGCACAGGCAACGCTTCATCCCGACGACGGACCGCTGCGAGCGCGGCGTCGCTCCCACAGTGCCAGCGCCGTCGCGACGGAGACGTTGAGCGACTCCACCTCCGGCACCATCGGGATGGCGAGCTTGTGGGTGGCTACCTCGTTCAGCCGGCGAGACGCACCTGTTCGCTCGCTGCCCATCACCAGTGCGACCCGGCCGGGGATATGGCTGATGTCTTCCAGGTGCTCGGTGCCGTCAGCGGCGAGGGTGACGAGGGGAATCTCCTGCTCCCTGAGGTGCCGCTGAAGCTCAGCCGGTTTGCTGAGGACGACAGGAAGAGTGAACACGAGGCCGCGGCTGGCACGGATGAGCCTGCGGTCGAGGACGCTGTTCATCCCGCTGTCGAGCAGGACGATCCCGGCGGCGCCGAGCGCGCGGGCGGTTCGGGTGATCGCGCCGATGTTTCCCGCAAGACGAACTCCGTCGAGCACGACGACGTCCCCGGACCGGTCGACGAGGTCCCCGAGCGTCGCGCGACGAGGATCGCGAGCGATGGCGAAGACTCGCGCGTGCCTCTCCACGCCGAAGAGGTCCTTGCTCACCGCGTCGGGGAGCCGGTAGACCGGAATGCCTGCGCGTCGCGCGGCTGCGGCCGCGTCGTCGGCTCGCGCCGTGTCGCTGAGGAAGAGGCTGTCCAGCCGCACACCCGCTCGAACAGCCTGGAGGATGTTCTCCTCGTCATCGATCAGGAAGAGGTTGCGGCCCTGGTTCCTGGAGCGCAGGACATCGGTCACGCGACGAGCGAGCGGGTGTTCCCGGCGGTCGATCAGGGCATCGCCCTCGCCACGTGGGGTGCTGCCTCGTTCGGTCTGGTCGGTCGATGTCGTGCTCACCCGTTCAGCGTTCCCCCTGACGCAACGTAAGGGTCAAGCCAATTGCGGCGGTGGCTACTCCTCAGGATGAGGTCGTAAACACACGCCGACGGCCGCCGTGCCCGCGCCGGCGAGCCCGGACACGGGCCGCGACGGTCCGCGTCGATCAGTCAGTTCGGGACATTCCCGAGAACGACCGGGGACTTCGGGTGGACACCGCGGTCCTGGTCGCTACCGGCCATCCAGACGAGGAGACCCGATGACCAGCCCGATGCTTGAGGGGCTGGCTCGCGGGGTTTCAGACGCTCACGGTGAGTGCTCGATGACATGCCCCAGCAGCCTCCTGGTCGCCTGCACCTGGTCGGCGCCCACCTCGTCGTCCAACCAGGCGTCGAACGCGTTGACGACCGCCTCGCCCGCGGCGACCGCCGCCCACCCTCGCTCGGTGAGCCGGACGAGCTTGGCCCGTCCGTCGCTCGGGTCCGGGAGCCGCTCGAGGTAACCGCGGTCGAGCAGGTACGTGAGCTGCTCTCCCATCGCCTGCTTCGTCAGGTGTGCCCGCCGCGCCAGGTCGCTCGGCCGCGTCCCGGCGGGGTCGATGACCATGAACAGCGGTGTGTGGTGCGAGCGCAGGTCGGCGAAGCCAGCAGCGGCGAGCTCGCGGTCGAGCTTGGCCGTCAGCCGTTGCGCAGCCGCGCTGAGCAGACTCCCGAGTGGAAGGGGACGCTCCCGCAGCGGGTTAGTCAGGTGCTTGACCAATTCTCCTCAGGCCTCCTAGAGTCCGGATAGTCAGGCACCGTACCAAATTGAGGGGCTCTCATGGAAGCGATGGACAGGCCCCGCTGGATCGGCGGCCTCATCTGGGTCGGGGCGGGGCAGCGGCGACACTGCTCTGGGTGCTCGCGCACGACGGCACGCTCGGGCCGGTGACGACGACGCTCGTCGTCGTCTACGTGGCCGTGGCGGTGTCATCGATCATCACGCCTGGCCGCCCGGTCGCCTGGTGGGCCGCGCGCGCCGGCAGCGCCCTGTTGGGGCTGGACTTCCTGGCGGCCGTGGGCGACCGGTTCGGCCTCTTCGGCGAGCCCGGCACAGGCGGGGCCTCGTGGGGAAGCTGGGGGCGTTTCGTCGACTACACCGAGTCCCTGACACCGTGGTGGCCGTGGCCCCAGGTGCCGGCGGTCACTGCGACGGTCGCCGAGGTGACCCTCGGCGGCCTGCTGCTGGCGGGCATCTGGTGGCGCTGGGTCGGCAAGGCCGCCGCTGGACTGCTGTTCGTCTACCTGGTCACGATGGCGCTCGAGCTCGGCTGGGCCGAGGTCCTGACCTTCGGCGTCCCGGTGCTGCTCGGTGGCGCCCTGCTCGGCTCCGCCCGGGGTGCGGCTCGCAGGTGGCCCTGGTGGAGTGCCGCTCGACCCGACTAACCTGCCGTCATGGAGAGCGACCGCGGTTTTCCGGCATACCGGGCAGGGTCTGCGATTCGACGGCTCTACCCGACCTGGTTGATCGGTGGTGCCATCTTCGGGGCCATCCTGATCGTCAACGTCATCACGCTGGTGCGATACGGACAGGCGTCGGCGCTCTGGATGCCATTGAGCCTGGCCGTGGTCGCTGCGCTGCTCTTCGGCTACCTCGCCAACGAGCGCAGCGCGACGGTCACGACCCCTGACCACATCGAGACGCGGACCCTCTTCAAGACCCGCCGGACCGCTTGGCACGACGTCCAGGAGTTCGAGATCAAGGGCAGTCCCAAGCTCGGTCAGCGTGTCTTCGTCCACACCGCCACCGACGGTGTCCTCCGACTACCGCATCTGGACACGGCCAACGTGGAGTCTCTCGAGGCCGAGGTGTCCGCCTTGAGGAACCTCTGGGAACAGATGACCGCCTCGCCTACCTAGGCACACAGGGTGAAGCGTCGGCACGAGTAGAACGCCACTCCCGCCGAGGTAGTCGACCTAGAACGGGCAGAGCAGTACGTTTCGCACATGAGCAGTGACAGCGACGCGCCTCCGACCGAGGGCGGCGAGAAGACCGAGCGGATGGACCGCCTCCGGGCTCTGTTGACGAAGCCCATCAAGATTCCCGAGTCAGCGTCGAGCGACAACGAGGACGCCGACTACGCCGCACCCGTGGCAGCCGCCGCGGCACCCAAGGGGGCCAAGACGCCGATGACACCCCAGGGAACGACGCCCAAGGGCGCCAAGACCCCGGTCGAGACGCCGCCGGCGGTCAAGGCGGCAGCAGAGGCGCTCGACCGTCTCAGCGACGAGGAGAAGGAGGCGGTCGTCGACGGTGCCGGGCAGGCGGGCAGACCGAGCCGGTCCCGCCGCACGTGGGCCGACGCCTACCTCGCCAAGCCGGACAAGCCTCTGACCCCGGAAGAGGTGCGCGCCGAGCTCACCGTCGCCCTCAAGGAACAGGGCACCGAGCTGCGCGAGCTCGTCGCCGCGCAGGGCGCCGCACAGGAGAAGACACGGGAGCAGGCGCTCACGCAGGCCATCGAGCAGGTGCGGGAGCAGGCCTCGACAGAGCTCGCCACCTCGGCAGAGCAGACCGCGGGCGCCGCGCGCCGGGAGGCGGAGCGGCTGCAGGGGCTGATCGACGAGCTCAGCTCGACCACCGGCACGCTGCGCACCGACCTCGACGCAGCCCGCGCCGTCGCGGTGGCGGCCCAGGCTGCCGCCGACTCCGCCTCGACGGCGGCGTCAGCGGCACGGGAGGCCGCGGACGCCGCCACCAGGAAGGCGGCGACCGCCACCACGTTCGCCTGGGTCGGCATCGCGCTCGCCCTGGTGGCCGCGGTGGTCGCCGTCGTCGTGTAGCCCGATGTCGGACGGGCTCAGCGCGGATCGTCGAGGTCGGCACCGGCGCGCAGCACGAAGCGCCGGTGCCTCGGCCTGCCGTGGCGATGGCCTCCGTAGTACGTGGGCGACTCCCCGACCGGCGCGTACGTGACCCGGGGGCCGGCGAACAGCGCGTCGAGCAGCGTCGCCAACGCAGCGTCGACGGGCGACCTCAGCGCCTGCGCGCCGGCCCCGCCGGACTCCTGACCTTCCGTTGATTCGTACATGTGTTCGATCTTACCCGTCGCCCGCACTGGAGTCCACCGAATGCGCTGGCCACTTCTCCGTCGCCCCGGTTACGGTCGGCGGATGATTCTCAGCCATGACACGACGGGTGACACGACAGGCTCGGGCCCTGCCGTCCTGCTCCTGCACGCCGGCGTGGCCGACTCCCGGATGTGGGCCGCGCAGCGGGCGCCGCTCGCCCGGTCGCACCGCGTGATCCGGTGCGACCTGCGGGGCTACGGCGACACGCCCCTGACCAGCGAGCCGTTCGACAACGCGGGCGACGTGAAGGCTCTGCTCAGCTCCCTGGGCGAGCGGCCGGTCGCGATCGTCGGGGCGTCGTCGGGCGGGAACGTGGCGCTCCAGGTCGCTTCCGAGTGGCCGGACCTCGTGTCCCACCTGGTCCTGGTGAACTCCGCCCTCGCCCTGCCTGCCACGCGCTCCCTGCAGCGGTTCGCCCGGCGCGAGGACGCGCTGCTCGACGCCGGTGACATCGACGGCGCGACCGAGCTCAACGTCGCCACGTGGCTCGGGCCCGACGCCGACGACGACGCCCGCGAGCTGCTGCGCACGATGCAGCGCCACGCGTTCCAGGTCCAGCTCGGCGCCGGGGAGGACATCCACCAGAACGCCGGACCCGACATCGACCTGGAGGCGATCACCGCCCACACCCTGATCGTCTCCGGCGGCCAGGACCTCGACCACTTCCGCGCTGTCGCGAACCACCTCGCCGGGCACGTCCCGGGCGCCAAGCACACCCAGCTCGGCTGGGCCGGCCACCTGCCGAACCTGGAACGCCCCGACGAGATCACGACGCTCGTCACGGACTTCCTGGCCGAGTTCCCGCGCTAGGGCGGCGGCCTCAGCCCTCGGCGCTGGTCAGGTACCCGCGCGTGACACGGTCCTGGACCCGGTGGGCGATCAGCGGCAGGATCCGGGAGCCCCAGAAGTCGTGCCGGGCCACGGCGTGGATCTCGAAGGCGACCCGGTCCCCCTCGCGGACCACCCGGAACGACTCGACCCCGGTCTCCGGGTGGTGGGGCAGCGTCGCGTAGGTGAAGCCCGCCAGGTCGGGCTCGCGGACGGCGTCGACCACCCGGCACGGCGCGGCGAACCAGAACGGGCCGGCACGGACCGCCTGCACCACGGTCACGCCCGCCGCCGCGGGCCCGGTCGGTGCGATGGTCAGCCCGGCACCCCGGTGGATACGCCAGCCGAACAGCGCGTCGGCGGTCGCGGCGACGGACGCGTCCGGGCCGAGCACCACCCGCTCCCGCAGCACGCGGGCCCGCGCGGGCGGCGCGTCCAGCCAGCCGGGGTCGGCCGTCGGGCGCTCGGCGACCGAACGTTCCAGGATGCGCGCGAGGTCGGGCCGGGTCAGCTGCACCGCCGCAGCCTATCGGCCGGGCACGGCCGCGGTGTGCGACCCCTACGCACGGCACGCGACACGCCGGCGATCCCGTGCCGAGCGTCGGGGTCGCGCCCGGAGGCCCAGGGTCCGCTTGAGTGCGGGCCATCTGTTGGCAGGGCGGCTCCGACCCGACAGAAAGCCCGCACTCAACACGACGGGACGGGAGCGATGAGTTGGCGGCGGCCGACAGGTCGGACAGTCATGACCGAGACTCTGCTCGACGTATCGGGCGCACGGCTGTGCGCCGAGACCTTCGGCGACCCGGCCGACCCGGCGATCCTCCTGATCGGCGGGATCGCGAGCGCCATGGACTGGTGGCACGACGACTTCTGCCGGGCGCTGGCCGACGGCGACTCGCCTCGCGGCCCCGGCCGTTTCGTCGTCCGCTACGACCACCGCGACACCGGGCGGTCCCGGACCGACCCGCCGGGGGCGCCGTCGTACAGCGGGGACGACCTGGCGGGCGACCCGGTGCGGCTGCTCGACGCGCTGGGAGTGGGGCGCGCGCACCTGGTCGGGGTGTCGATGGGCGGTGGGATCGCGCAGCAGGCGGCGATCGAGCACCCGGACCGTGTGGCGTCGCTGACGCTGATGTCGACGAGCCCGCTCACGGGCGGCGACCCGGGCCCGGCCGACGAACCGGGCGGTCCCGGCCTGCCCGGTCCCTCCCCGGAGGCCCGTGCCCTCTTCGACGACCCGCCGCCGGACCCCGACTGGGGCGACCCGGACGCCGTCATCCGGCATCTTGTCGAGGGCGAGCGGGCGTTCGCCGGGCCGGGCTACGACGCGGCGGCCTCGCTCGCGACGGCGCGCCGCGTCGCGGAGCGGTCCATCGACCCGGCAGCGGCCGCCAACCACTTCCTGGTCGAGAGCAGTCCGCTGCGCGGCACGCTCGCCGACGTCGTCGCGCCGACCCTGGTGCTGCACGGCGAGGACGACCCGCTGTTCCCGCCGGAGCACGGCGCGGCGCTCGCCGCAGCGGTCCGGGGCGCGCGGCTGGTGCTGCTGTCCGGGGTGGGGCACCAGTACCCGCCGCGGATCGCGTGGGGAGTGGTGGTGCCGGAGATCCTCGCGCTCACCGCGCCGGGCGGTGCTCCTCGAACCTGACGGGGAGCGTCTGCGGCACGGACGACCAGAGCGTTCCCGTGGCACGCAGCTCCTCGGGCGGGACGGTCAGCGCGACGCCGCCGAGGCGGCGCAGCGCGGCGCCGACCGCCACCTGCGCGATCACGGTGGCAGGGCGTCGCGCGGGGCACGCGTGCGGCCCGGCACCCCACGTGAGGTAGGAGAGGTTGCCGGACTCGAGCCAGATGTCGTCGTCGGAGGCACGCGACTCCGCGCTCGCGCCAAGGATCCCCGGTACCACGGCGTCGCCGGCCCAGATCTTGCGGCCGCCGAGCGTCGTGTCCGCCAGGGCGAAGCGGGGCCCGGTGTTGGTCGCGGGTGGCGCCGAGCCGAGCGCGGCCTCCAGGGTGTCCGACGCCGAGAGCCGCCCACCGGAGCGCCCGTCGAACCGGGGGTCAGTGAGCCGCAGGCGCAGCGCCTGGGTGATCCACGCGACCTCGAACTCGCTGCCCAGGATGAGGGTCGCCGAGACGGCGCTCTGCGCGTCGACGTCGGTGGGCCGGCTCGGGTGGCGCAGGATCGCGGAGGTCAGGTCGTCCGACGGCTCGGCACGGCGGCTGGCGATCAGGTCCGCGATGAGGCTCCGCTGGGCATTGAGCGCCTCGCCGCCGGCCGCGCCCTTGGCCTGGAACACACGCTGGGCGTGGCTCAGCATGTCCCGCGCCTGCTCGGCCTCGAGCCCGAAGATCGTGGACATCACCAGGAGCGGCACGGCGCGGGCGTAGTCGTTCACGAGGTCGGCCTCGCCCTTGGCGAGCAGCCGGTCCAGCGCGAGCCCGCACCACTGCTCGACGATCGCCGCGAGCCGGTGCTCGTCGATGCTCTCGAACGCGTCGTCGATGAGACGGCGCAGGTGCCGGTGCCGTAGGCCGTCCACGTAGTAGATGCCGTCGCGCGGGGCCAGGACCCCGCCGACGCCGCTGTCGGGACGGACCGTGCCGTCAGCGAGCAGGCCCCAGTTGCGCGAGTCCCGCGCGAACAGGCTCTCGTTGCGCAGCACCGTGACGAGCTCGCGGTGGCCCAGCACCAGCCAGGCCGGCACACCGGGCTCCAGGAGCACTGGCGCGACGTTGCCCCACCGGGCACGCAGCCGTTCGTACACGCGCGCGGGATCGGCGCTGGTAGTGGTCTCGGTGAGCGGGGTGAGGTCGTCCAGGTCGACCAGGCGCTCCGACTGGGTGGTCGTCGTGACTGTCATGGCTCCCCGGGGGATTCTGGGCGCGACACAGGTAGCGCGCCGTGTTGTTTAGGCGGAATGTACCGCATGTCCCATGCGCAGTAATGAACCTGGTTGCCCCCGGGCCCATGTGGTCGGTAGAACGTCAGGTGATCGGCACCCCGGAATGCCGACCTCCTGACGTTCTACCGACCACCCGAAATCCCACCCCGGCTCAGCCTCAGGCTGAGGTCGAGGGGTGGACAAGGTTCAACCTGAGGTTGACGGTTAGGGTGTCGCCGTCAGGCCAGCCGGGCCGTCACCACGAGCTCCTGGCCGACGTCCAGCCGCACGTCCGCCAGCCGGACGCCGGCCGGCAGCTTCTCGGCGAGATCGATGTCCCGGCTCGTCGCGGCCTCGACCCGGCCACGGATGGTGCCCAGCAGCGCTGCCACCAGCGGGTTGCCGCTCGCGAGCTGGACGTCCCGGACCGCGAGCACCATCGACGCGTCCACACTGACCGACGCCGTCGCCTGCACCCGCGCGGACAGGAACATGCCCCTCTTGATCGCGGCGTCGACCCGGAGCACGGCCGACCGGGGGCCCTTCGAGACCAGGTCCACGTCCAGCCCCGTCAGGGTGATGCCCTGCTGCAGCAGGACGACGGTCAGCAGCCCTCGGGCCGTCGCCACCAGGCCGGCCTTGTCGACGGCGACACGGGCGTGGCCGGAGACCGGGTGCTCCTCCGTCGGCTCCACCGGAAGGACCCCGACGCGGCCGTCGGAACCCTCGACCCACTCGAACCGCAGGCCCTCGAGCTCCGCGGTGACATCGACGGGCAGGTCCACCGCCACGATCCGGTGCGCGTCCACGCGCAGCCGCCGCAGCGTTCCCGGCTCGCGCCGGATGATCTCAGGGCGCCACCGCGTGTCGACGCCCGCCGGCCTCGCCGCACCGTCGGTGCGGACCACGACACCGGACAGGTCGAGGTCCGCCGACGTGACGGAGGCGCCGTCGAGCACCGTGCTGATCGATGCCCGGTCCAGCCCGGCGGCGGTGCCGCCGAGCTCGTCCGCGAGCGCCGTCCGGACACGGGCGGCCAGGTCGGCGCCGTCGGTGGGCCGGGGCGCTGCCCCGAGGGGGATCGGGTCCGGGGCGCTGGGCTCGGCCGGGTGGTCGGGTGCGGGGCGCTGGGCGGCGTCGGTCATGGTCGCGAGACTAACCCGCCTCGCGAGCCGTGCCGCCCAGCGCTCAGACCCGTCCTGCGTTCAGGCGCCGCTGCAGTGCCATGACCGCCTGGGACTCGCGGGAGATCACGCCGTCGACCGGCGTGCCGAGGTGTTCCTGGAGGGCGCTGATCGTCTGCGGGCCGATCTTGCCGTCCCGCTGCCCGGAGTCCATCCCGATCCGGCGCTGCAGGGCGGCGATCACGCGGGAGCCGTCGGCGTCGGAGACCCACTCCCAGCCGGTCGTCAGCCCGGGGTTCCTGTCGCGCCAGTACGCGCTCTGCGACGAGACGACACCGTCGACGGTGGTGCCGAGCTCCTGCTGCAGCCTGGTGGTGGTGGCCGAGCCCCAGAAGCCGTCCACGAGCAGGCCGCCGGGCTCCCCCGGGCTCGGCGGGGTGGAACCGGAGCCGCTGCGGATGTCGTCGATGCGCGCGTACAGGTGCCGACCGGGGCAGGCGGTCTGCGAGACGTCGCGGTGTCCCCGCAACGGGGCGCCCTGCGTCCACCACCGGTCCTTGCCCTCGCGGTAGATGGCGGCGGCCGACGAGATCTGCGCAGCGGTCGGCGTGTTCGTCTCGTAGTTGCCGGCGAAGCAGATGGACCGCGAGGTGCTGTTGCGCCCGCCGGTGTGGGTGCCCCGGCGGTTCCAGCTCACGCCCTGGTATGCCCGGCCGGACGGGAAGATGATCACGTTGTAGGAGATCCCGGTGCCGAACCGCGACTGGCCGACGCTCTCCAGGGCCCGCATCTGCTCGGCCTCCGCGGCGATGCTCGCGTCGGCGGACAGCTGGGCCGTGACCGAGTGGTGCACGAAGACCTCGACCGCCGGGCCGGTCAGCGTCAGGTCGCCGTCGGGGTAGCGGGCGCCCCACGAGCTCCGCGACGCGATGCTCGGTGCGGCCTGGGCCTCGGCCTCCGGTGCCGCCGTCGGCACGATGTCGGACGGCGCCTGGCCGCCGGTCTCGCCCGTTGTCTCGCTCATCGTCTCGCCCTGCGGTTCGTCGTCAGCCGCCAGCACCTCCAGCACGATCCCCGCGTCGTCCTTGATCTCGTACGGCTCAGCCATGGTGCCCCCCATGTTCCAGAAATGTCCCACATGTCTACCACCGTGCGCCGGCCAAGGCGACCCCTGCGGCACATCGTCCGGTGAACTGACCAGGCCTCCCCTCGTGGTTCGCGGGAGCGGCGGCGCTTGTACTGTTGCTGGCGTGATCAGCATCGACGCCGACTCCACCGTCCCGCCGTTCGAGCAGGTGCGCACCAGCCTCGCCCAGCAGATGGCGGACCGCACGCTCCCGGTCGGTACCCGGCTGCCGACGGTGCGGGCGCTGGCCGCGGACCTCGGCATCGCGGTCAACACCGTCGCGCGCGCGTACCGGGAGCTGGAGGCGGCGGGTCTTGTCGAGACCCGCGGCCGGGCCGGCACCTTCGTGAGCGCCGCCGGCGACCAGCGCCTCTCCCTCGCGCAGGACGCGGCGTCCACGTTCGCGGACACGGTGCGCGCGCTCGGCATCGGCCGGGCCGAGGCGCTGGAGATCGTCTCGGCGGCGCTGCGGTAGCGGCGGCGGTAGCGGCAGCGGAGCCGCGGCGCTGCGGTAGCAGCGGCGGTGCCCGTCGATCGGGTCCCGGTTCGCCCGCCGGAGTCGTGCACGCCCGACCGATGACCTTCGGTGCGGCCCGTCGTCAGTACTGACGAAGACCTGCGGACCCACGAGGAGAGCGCCATGACCGCGACGCACGAGAGCCACACCGACCGGACCGAGCCGGCCGCCGTCCCGCCCGTCGTCGACCGGGCGGCCTGGCAGGCCGCCCGCGACGAGCTGCTGGTACGCGAGAAGGCGCACACCCACGAGGGAGACGCGATCGCGGCGGCCCGACGGCGGCTGCCCATGACGGAGGTCGACGGGACGGTCACCGTCGTGGGGCCGAACGGACCGACCACCCTGCTGGACCTGTTCGAGGGCCGCGAGGAGCTGGTCGTCTACAAGCACATGTGGCACCTGGGCGAGCCGTTCGAGAACCAGTGCGAGGGCTGCACCCTGACCTACTGGGCCGTGCAGGACCCGGCCTACCTGAAGGCGCGTGGCGTCTCGTTCGCCGTGCTCGCGAAGGCGCCGTACGCCGACCTCGCGCCGTTCGTCGAGTTCATGGGGTACCCCCAGCACTGGTACTCGGCCCTCGACGCCGGGGACGACGTCGTGGGTGGCGGCGACGACGGCACCTGGGTGTGCTTCCTGCGCCAGGGCGACCGGGTATTCCTCACCAGCTCGGTGACCGGCCGCGGGTCGGAGGCGACCATGCCCGCGCTCGCCCTGCTCGACATGACGGTGCGGGGCCGCCGGGAGACCTGGCAGGACTACCCGGACGGCTGGCCGGAGAGCAAGGCTCCGGGCTGGTTCTGGCGCGCGGACGAGAACGGCGAGGGCGTCGGCGGAAACGCCTCGACCAGTGGCCGCCCGGCCGTCCAGTGGAGCCGCCCGGGCGCCACCCCGGTGGGAAAGAGCGACCACCACCACCACTGACCCGCCGGACCGCCGGACGTAGCGCCGGTACCCAGGGATCGGGCCCGAGCTCCGAGGCCGCCGGGGGGGCGGGTTCGGGCGCAATCGCTGGGTACCGGTGCGTCCGCAGTCAGCGGCGCTTCGACAGGGTGGTGCGCACCTCCGGGTGCAGCATCGCGACGACGCCGGCCAGCACGAAGCCGAGGTGCAGCACCCGGACCACCGGGAAGGCTGCCGAGACGTCGCCGCCGAGCGCCGTGGACAGGTCGGCGCCGTTCGCCAGGTCGGAGGCCATCGGCAGCATCATCGACGCCGTGCCCAGCAGGCCGAGGCCGATCAGGAGCGCCCACCACGCCCACCGGCGGCCCTGCGCCAGGAACCACGCGCACGTGAGCGCCACGGCGAAGATCGCGCCGCGCAGCACCAGCTGCGCGGCGAGGCCTGCGTCGACTGCCCCGCCGGTGCCTCCGCCGGCGCCCCGGTCCCCCACGATGACCCCGACGGAGATGACTCCCTCGGCGATCCCGGCCAGGACTGCGAGCCCGAACGCGGCGGCCGACAGCGTCCTGAGGGTCACCGCGCGGGTGCGCAGGGCGCGGTTCGATCCGGGCAGGCCGGTCGTGCGACGTGTGGCTTCGGTCATACGTCCATGCTGGCCGGACGCCGTTCCAGCAGGAATCCGGCTGTCCCCCGTGCGAGGCGTGGGTTCTCCCGACCTCGCCGCCGGCAGACGACGCGTCGCGCACCGTCCGGCCGCCGGCTCAGTCCCCGACGGGCACGACGCGGGAGAGGTCGAGCGCGGCCAGGCGTGCGGGGTCCGAGAGCGCGTCGATCTCCGTGATCCGCCCGCCCACGACGACGAACGCCAGCACGGACACCGCCCGGCCGTCGACCAGCACGAGTGCTCCGGCGGCCCCGTTGACGAGCACCGGGCGCACGAACGGCGCGAGCTTCGAGTACATCGGCGCGCTCGAGGCGACGTCGTGCGCCCCGGCGATGACGGTCGGCCGGCCGTGTGCGCCCTCCGCGCGCAGCACGACGTCCGGGTGCAGCACGGCGACGAGCCTCTCGAAGTCACCGTCCCGCGCGGCGGCGAAGAACGCGTCCACCACCGCGCGCTGACGCGGCACGTCGGAGTCGGGTGCCGTGGTGGAGCCCCTGACGCGGCGCCGGGCGCGGCTCGCGAGCTGACGCGTGGCCTCGGGCGTGCGCTCGATCATCGGCGCGATGTCCGCGAACGGCACACCGAACGTGTCGTGCAGCACGAAGGCGAGCCGCTCCGCCGGAGCCAGCTGCTCCAGCACCACGAGCAGCGCCAGCCCGACCGAGTCGGCGAGCACCGCCTCGGTCTCCGGGTCGGCACCCGACTCGGGCGTGACCAGCGGGTCGGGGACCCGGACGTCCAGCGGCACCTCGCCCCGGGTGCCCCGGGACCGCAGCATGTTGAGGCACACGCGCGAGACGACGGTCGTCAGCCAGCCCCCGATGTTCTCGACCGCCCCGGTGTCGGCGCGCTCGACCCGTAGCCAGGCGTCCTGGACGGCGTCCTCCGCCTCGCTGACCGAGCCCAGCATGCGGTAGGCGACCGCGCGCAGGTGCGGCCGGTGCTCCTCGAAGCTGTCCCGCCACCACGTCTGTTCGTTCATCGCTGTCACGTTCCTCCCTTGCCGCGTGTCATGCCAGTGAAGACCCCGACGTCGCCCGGGTCACGACCCCTTGACCCGCGCGCGATGCCCGATGTGACCAGGAGCCCCGTCTCCTGCAGAAGGAGGAGCCATGACCGCAACCATTCTCGTCACCGGCGGGACCGGCACGCTCGGCCGGCACGTCGTGCCGTTGCTGCGCGCCGCGGGTCAGGACGTCCGCGTCCTGAGCCGCACGCCGCACGAGTCCCGGCCCGGTGTCGAGCACGTCACCGCCGATCTGAGCACTGGCACCGGCGTCGGCGCCGCCGTGACGGGGGTGGGAACGATCCTCCACCTGGCCGGCAGCAACAAGGGGGACGGGGACAAGACCCGCACCCTCGTCGAGGCGGCCGCCGCCGTCGGGTCCCCGCACCTGGTGTACATCTCGGTGGTCGGCGCCGACCGGGTCCCGGTGACCAGCGGCGTCGACCGGGCCGCGTTCGGGTACATCGCCGAGAAGCGGGCCGCCGAGCTCGTCGTGGAACGGTCCGGGCTGCCGTGGACCACGCTGCGCGCCACCCAGTTCCACGACCTGGTGCTGACGCTCGTCGAAGCCCTGTCGAAGCTGCCGGTCGCGCCGTCGTTCAGCGGGTACCGGATCCAGCCGGTCGAGGCCGCCGAGGTGGCGGAGCGGCTCGTCGAGCTCGCGCTGGCCGAACCCGCCGGCCTGGTGCCCGACATGGGCGGCCCGCGCGTGTACGAGATGCGCGACCTGCTGCGCACATACCTCACCGCGGCGGGACGGCGGCGCCCGATCCTGTCGATCCGGCAGCCCGGCGGCGCCGCGAGGGCGCTGCGCGAGGGCGCGGGCACCGCACCGGACCGGCTGGTGGGCCTGCGTACCTGGGAGGAGTTCCTGCGGGACCGGGTAGGTGCGCCGGTGGCGCCCGCGCGTGGTCGTTAGTTCGTCAGGTGATCGGTACCCCGGAATGCCGACCACCTGACGAACTCACGACTACTCCCTCCCACCTGCCCTGCCAGACTGCCCCGATGCGCGACGATCAGTGGGCCAGGCAGCGGGCCGAGGCGGTCCGGCTGCAGGGCGAGCGGCTGCAGGCCCGGCAGGACGCCGAGCACACCCGGGCCGAGGCCCTGCTGCGCGAGTTCGTGGCCGCTGCCCGGACCGCGGGGCTCGCGCCCGTGCCCCTGCAGGTCCAGGGGTACGGGGGCCGCGGCACCGCCCGCACGCCGCTCGTGGGCTGGTACCTGCGTGTGGACCGCACCGCCGGCGTCAGCACCGACGGCGAGTTCTACGTGCTCACCGCCCCGATCAGCCTGCTCGACCGGGTGCGCGGGACCCGGCCGGAGCCGCGCCGTCCGCCGCTGCTGCTGGGCGCGGGCGGCAAGGACGGCGACACCATCCCGCTGGCCGACGCCCTGGAGCGCCTGCTGCCGGGCTGGAGCGCCGGCTGAGCCGCAGCCGGTTCCGGGCCGCGCCGTAGGCGGTTCCCGGCTGAGCCGCAGCCGGTTCCGGGCCGCGCCGTAGCCGGTTCCGGGCCGCGCCGTAGGCGGTTCCGGGCCGCGCCGTAGGCGGTTCCGGGCCGCGCCGTAGGCGGTTCCCGGCCGGGCCGCCCGGACGGCCCCGGCGAGGGCCACCATCGTCAGCCCCTCAGCCCCTCAGCCCCTCAGCCGCCCGTCAGCAGCCGCTCGCGCCGTGCGCCGAGCTCCACGAGCCGCGCCTCCAGCGCCGCCGCCCGCCCGGCCGCACCCTCGTGCACCTGTCCGACGGCGGCCAGTGCCGCGCGGACCCGGTCGCGGGCCTCGCTGATGCGGTTCATCACCGTCCAGTCGCTGAAGATGTCGTCGAGCCAGACGTCGAACGCCCCCACGAGGTCCCCGATCTCGATCCCGCCGACGCCGTCGCGCCCCAGGTCGCCGAGCTCACGCGAGAGGACGCGCAGCGACTCGTCGGCGGTCCGCATCAGGTCCACGGCCTGGTCCATCTTCTGGCGCTTGATCATGTCGGCGAGGAAGCCGCCGCCGAACGTGTCATATGTGGCCCAGTTGCCCGCGCTGTCCAGGTGGCGCCCCGCGCCCGACAGCGCGCTGCTGGCGCCCTCGGCCGCGCCGACCACCTCGCGCAGCTCGGCCAGCTCCACGCGCGCCGCGCCGACCTCCGTCGCCAGCCGGCCGAGCTCCGCCGCGCCGTCGGCCCCCGCGGCGACCACCCAGGCCTCCTTCGCGGCCAGTGCCGCGGCCCGCCGCTCGGCGACGTCCCCCAGGCCGTCCAGGGCGGCCCGGACCGCTGAGCGCTCCCGCTCGGCGCTGCGCACGGCGGCCTGCGCGGCGGCCACCCGGTACTCGGCGGCCCGGTGCTCTGCCCGCTCGGTCTCGAGCCGTTCGTCCCGGTTGCCGCGCATGGTCGCCCAGATCAGGGTGGGGCTGAAGTCCTCGAGCTTCTGCACGTCCGCCGCCTCGCCGGCGAGCACCTCCGTGGCCTGAGCCAGGCCGGCCTGGGCGCCGACGAAAACCGTCTGCGCCGCGCCGAGCCGTGTACTGAGCCGCGCATGCTCGAACGTCGCCTCCTGAGCTGCCTCGAGCTCCGCCTGGAGCTGCTCCGCCTGGACCCGCTGTGCCTGTACCGGCTGCGCCTCCTGTGCCATGCGGGTCAGCGTAGGTCCCGGCGGGCCGGGACGATACGAAACTGGTCAGCGCGGGCCGGGTCGACGGCGGTCCCGGTAGCGTCCGGGTGTGACCTCTGAAGGCTCCGGCGTGTCGACGTCCGGCTCACCCGCTCCCACCGTCCCGGGCGGCGGCCCGGCCCGCGAGGTGTTCGTCGTGTTCCTGCGCCTCGGGCTGACGTCGTTCGGCGGGCCGGTGGCGCACCTCGGCTATTTCCGCGACGCGTTCGTGGTGCGCCGCTGGTCGCGCTGGCGGTCGCTATCGCGGCGTTCGTCGCGCTGGCGAAGTGGTCGGCTCCGCCGTGGGGCGTGGTGATCGCGGCGGGGCTGCTCGGCTGGGCGGTGCTCTGAGGCACCCGGAGGCGCGCCGGTCCCGGGACACGGCCTAGGCTCACGGGATGCCAGTGGACGACGACGACACCAGGCCACCGACCCGACGCGAACGGCTCCGACGGCAGACGGTCGACGAGATCGTCCAGGCCGCGCTGGAGCTCGTCGACGCCGGCGGCGCGCACGGCCTGTCGCTCGCGTCGGTGGGCAAGGCGATGGGGATGACGCCGCCCGCGCTCTACCACTACTTCGCGTCCCGGGAGGCGCTGCTCGACGCCCTGGTCCTGGCCGGGTACACCGACCTCGGCACCGCCGTAGCGGCCGCGGCCCGCGCGGCGGCGGACCGTCCGGCGCCGGAGCGGCTGTCCGCCATCGCGCACGCCTGGCGGCGCTGGGCGCTGGACCACCCGCGCCGGTACTCGATGCTCTTCACCGGCAGCCGGCGCGAGGCGGTGGACCCGCTGGAGAGCGTCAGCACGATCAGCGGCAGCATGCTCGCCCTGGTCACGACGCTCCAGGAGGTCGCGGCCGACGCCGGTGCCGGCAGCGGTGCCGGCAGTGCTAGCGGTGGCGGCGGTGCGGGCGGTGATAGCCGTGCCGGCGGTGCTAGCCGTGTCGGCGGTGCCAGCCGTGTCGGCGGTGCTAGCTGTGCGGGCCGAGCGCCGGACGCATCGGCGCTCGACGACGAGCTGTCCCGCTGGGGCGCGTCTCTCGGCGTCCCCACCGCGGCCGCGCCGCCGGCGCTCCGGCTGGCACTGTCCACCTGGTACCGCGTCCACGGGCTCGTGTCCCTGGAGATCGTGGGCGCCTTCGACACGATGGGGCTCGACGGAGGGCGCTTGCTGACCGCCGAGATCGAGAGCCTGGTCACCGAGGCCGGCCCCCGGCCCTGACTCGCGGTACCCGGTACGACGAGTCAGGGCCGTAGGCCCGGTCCCGCCGACCCAGCCCAGCCACGGGGCCACGTCACGGCACGAGCACCACCTTGCCGCCCGCATGACCGTCGTCGACCAGGCTCTGCGCCCGCCCTGCCTCTGCCAGGGGCAGCACCTTCGCGACCGGTACCGACACCTCGCCGCGCGCCACCAGGTCGATGACCCCGGCCAGCACCTCGGCCGAGTGCTCCGACCGCTCGGTGAACTCGACGCCGAGGGCGAAGGCCGCCGGGTCGGCGAGGGTCAGGACGCGTTCGGTGCCGCCCCGCAGCTCGATGCTGTCCGGCAGGACGCCGCTGCCCGCGGCGTCGAGCACGGCGTCGACAGCGGGCGTGAGCGCACGGATCCGCTCGACGAGCCCTTCGCCGTACGTCGTGGGCGTCGCCCCGTAGGACGCGACCCGCTCCTGGTTGGCCGGAGAGGCGGTGCCGATCACGTGCACGCCGGACGCGACGGCGAGCTGGGTCACCAGCCCGCCGACCCCGCCGCTCGCACCGTGCACCAGGAGGGTCTCCCCCGGCCTGAGGTCGAGGATGCGCAGCGCGCGCCGGGACGTCTCGCTCACCACGGGCAGCGCCGCCGCCTGCGGGGCGTCGAGAGCCTCGGGGACCGGCGCCCACACGTCGAGGACGGCGAGCTCCGCGGCACCGCGACCCGCCGGGCCGGTGACCCGGTCCCCGACGGTGATGCCGGCGACGTCGGCCCCTACCTGGTCCACGATCCCCGCGACCTCCAGGCCGGGCACGCCGGGGAGCGGCGTGCGGAACACGGCCTCCATGGCGCCCGAGCGGACCTTCCCGTCGAACGCGTTGACGCCCACGGCCTCGACCCGCACCCGGACCTGGCCGGGTCCCGCCTCGGGCTCCGGCACCTCGCCCAGGTGCAGGACCTCCGGTCCGCCGAACTGGTCAAAGACTGCTGCTCGCATCGTGCTTCCTCTCCTCGCATCCGCTTTGCTGTTCGAGACAGGTAACCGTCTCAACGCACTCGAATATTCCCGACCGGGTCACCTCGGTGAGGAGTTCTATGATGAACCGCATGGCATCTGCCTCGGACAGTGAGTCGAACCCGTTCGTCACCGGGCCGCTCAGCCTCGCGGTGTTCTCGCTCGCGCGGGCGCACCGGGCGCTCGCCGCGGACCTGCTGCGCCCCCTCGGGCTGCACCCCGGCCAGGAGCTGCTGCTCATGTTCCTGTGGGAGCACGGGCCGCAGCGACAGACGGACCTGGCCGAGTACGTCGCGACGGACTCGGCGTCGATGACCCGGACGGTCCAGCGGCTCGAGCGCGCCGGGTTCGTCCGCCGTCGGCCCAGCCCCGACGACCGGCGGGTCACCCTCGTGGAACCCACGCCCGCCAGCCGGGCGCTCCAGCCGCGCGTCGCCGAGATCTGGGCACGGCTCGAGCAGGCGACGGCCGGCTCCCTGAACCCGTCCGAGCGCGAGGACGCGACGGCGCTCCTGCGGGCGCTGGAACAGAACGTGGGCAACAGCGTCGCACCCGCTAGGTCGCCGATGCCTCGGAAGCCGGCCGGGCCGCCCACGCCTCGGACACGGGCGCCATCAGCTCCGGGTCGGAGGCCGGCTCGTACGCCGCCGGACCTCCCGCCGGGTCCGCCGGCCCCGGGACGGTGAGCGTCGCGATCGCCGTCGTGACCGGGATGGCGAGCACGAGCCCGATCGACCCGACGAGCGTGCGCACCACCTCCTCCGCGATCTCACCGGAGCTCAGGGCGGTGGCCGGCGACTGGTCCACGAGCCACACCATCATCAGCAGCGGCAGCGAGGCGCCCACGTAGGCGAAGGCGATCGTGTAGACGGTCGAGGCGATGTGGTCGCGCCCGATCCGCATGGCCCGCGTGAACAGCTCCGCCCGCGACGCCCCCGGCGCGACGCCCCGCAGCTCCCAGACCGCCGATGCCTGGGTGATGGTCACGTCGTTCAGCACGCCCATCCCGGCCAGGACGATGCCGCACAGCGCGATCCCGCGCAGGTCCGCCCCCGGCGCGCTGGAGGGCAGGAACGCGGAGGCCTCGTCGGTGGTGCCCGTGATCTGCGCCGCGCCCGAGGCCCAGGCGGCGAGCAGGGCGGTGAGCCCGAGGCCGACCAGCGTGCCGAGCAACGCCGTCGACGTACGGGCGGACAGGCCGTGCGCCAGGTACAGCGTCACGAACATGACCAGCGAGGACGTCACCAGCGCCACGCCGATCGCCGACTCCCCCGCCAGCAGCGCGGGCATCGTGAACCCGAGGAGCACGACGAACGCCATGCCGAGCCCGGCCATGGCGGCCAGCCCGCGCCAGCGCGCGACCAGCAGCACGACGACGGCGAAGACGGCCGCCAGCAGCGCGATCGGCAGCTCGCGCTGGTAGTCCATGAACACGAGCGGATCGACGCCGGCCTGCGAGACCTGGGAGATGTCGACGGCGGTGATGCGGTCGCCGTCGGCCAGCGGTACCGACGGGCCGGGCGACTGCATCCGGGAGGCCTCGCCGCTCGGCAGCTCGACCGGGATGCTGCCGGTGGCCGGGTCGGCGGGGCCCGTGACCGTCACGTCCACGAACGACGTGCCCTCGGCCTTGGCCGGCACCCGGTCGGGCACGTCACCGGCGTTCGGCCAGAGCAGCCACAGGCCGGCCAGGGTCAGGAGCAGCGCGGAGACCAGGGTGATGACCAGGAGGAACGTCGTGCGTGGAGCCGCAGGGCCGGCCGAGCCGTGCGAGTGAACGTGCGCCATGCGCACATCCTGACCCAACGGCGCGGCAGGGGCGCGGCGAGAGTGCAGCTCAGCCGGTCGGCAGCAGGAGCGCGTCGAAGAGCGCGTCGGCGGCGCCGTCCTCGTCCACGGTCCCCGTGACGCGCGCGGCGACGGCGCGGACCGCGTCGGGAGCGTGGCCCATCGCGATCGACACCGCGGCCCACGCCAGCATCTCGAGATCGTTCTCACCGTCACCGATGGCGACGGTCCGCGACGACGCGACGCCCAGCTCAACGCGGATGCTCTCGAGCGCCGTCGCCTTGGTGGTGCCTGGCGCCGTGACGTCGACCCAGTCCACACGGGCCGGGATCGCGGTGACGCCGGCCTCGCGCAGCGCCGGCGCGAGCCGCCGGGCCCACTGCCCGTGGACCACCACGCGGGGCGTCGGCCGGGTCCAGAGCCCGTCGACCGTATGGGTCACCTCCTCGTGCCCGCTGAGCTGCCCCTCGGGAAACCGCCGGGTGACGCGATATCCGGTCCCGACCACCTCGGCGGCGAGCCGCAGGTCCGGTCGAGTCCTGGCGACGAGCCGGCACACGGGCTGCGCGTCGAGGGGGACCACCTCGGTGATGGAGTAGCCGTCCGGCCGCAGCCGTGCGGTCACCGCACCGTTCGCCGCGACCACCCAGCCGTCACGGATGCCGAGCCGGCGCGCCGCCTGCACGGCGCTCGACAGGGACCGTCCCGTGGCGACCACCAGGTGGTGCCCGGCGGCACGGACCGCTGCTATCGCATCGAGGACGGCCGGCGCGGGCCGACGACCGGCACGGACGAGCGTCCCCTCGATGTCGCAGGCGACGAGAGCTGGCGTGGACCCGGACGCGTCCGACGGTGCTGCGGCCCCGGAGGTGCTCGCGGTCACGATATTCCCCTGGTGATAGGCGATATGACGCATACTGCCCCATACTGTGCCATTTTGAAACTTTCCCCAGGTCAGACGTGGCTGCCCGAGGCCATCCCGGCCAGTTGACCATGTACCTGCTGCCACGAAACGCCCCTGCCTGGCAGCAGGTACATGGTCAACTGGGGCAGACGGCGCGGCGGGGCGGACGGCGCGGCGGGGCGGGGCGGACGGCGCGGCGGGGCGGGGGTCAGGGCGTCGCGGCCATCCGGCGCAGGACGGGCTCGGCAGCCGCCCCGACGTCCGGCCCGGAGATCGCACCCGATAGCCACAGGCTCGCGAAGCCGTGCGCCACGGACCAGGCGGCGCGGGCCGCGTCGGCGTCGGACGCGAGCCCCGCCAGCGCGTCCGACGCCGCCCGTTCGGCCGTGCGCAGCTCCGCGTCGTCCGCGTGCAGCAGGCTGCGGTCGAACATCACGGCGAAGTGCCCCGGGTGGTCGACAGCGAACCGCACGTAGGCGAGGCCCGCGGCGAGCAGGTCGTCGCCGGCCTCCGTCAGGGCCACGGCGAGCTGCGTGAACCCGTCGGCCGCCACCGCGGTGAGCACGCCGGCCTTGTCGCCGAAGTGGTGGGCGGGGGCCGCGTGGGACACCCCGGCGCGCCGGGCGAGCTCGCGCAGGCTGAGGCCCGCCGGGCCCTGCTCGGCGACGGCCGTCGCGGCGGCTGTGGTCATCGCCCGGCGCAGGTCTCCATGGTGATAGCTCATACCGCTCCGCCTGTTCGCCGCTCACTTCGTGGCCGATCTTGCCATTGACAAGATAGCAGCCCGGATGGTGTGGTGAGTGAACTAGTCACCGTCAAGATCGGATTGGTCATGCCCGTACCGCTCCCCGTCCTCCTGCTCGGGGTCACAGCCGTCGCGCGGCTGGTCGGCCTCGTCGCCGTCCCTGCCCTCGACTCGTGGCACGACGCCGCCCGCGTGGGTGCCGCCGCCGTCTACCTCCTGGCCGCGTCCGGCCGGCTCGTACCGCGCGTACGCCAGGACCTCCAGCGCATGGTGCCGCCCGGCCTCCCGCGCCCCGATCTGCTCGTCGCGGGCACGGGGGTCCTGGAGCTGGCTGGCGCGGTCGGCCTGCTCGTGCCCGCGATGGCGCCCGCCGCCGCGATCTGCCTCGGGCTCCTCACGCTCGCCATGACACCGGCCAACATATCCGCGGCCCGGCGTGGCGTCCTGTTCGGCGGTGCGCCCGCCACGCCCGTCGGACGTCGCCTCGTAGAGCAGGCCCTCTACCTGGGTGCGCTCGCCGCCGTCGTCTGGCTGCCGCACTGAACCGCCGGGCCCGCCGCGGCGGCGATGAGTTCGGTCGGATGGGATGAGATCGGTCAATCATCCGACCGATCTCATCCCATCC